>JAZNXQ010000095.1:0-1863 GCA_045593945.1 Lachnospiraceae bacterium
CCGGTCGCAAGTGCAATTACATTCTTAAGCGCCGCACCTAGCACGATTCCCTTAATATCGGGACTGATGTACACACGGAACACATTGCTCATAAAATAACTCTGAACAAGTTCTGCCGTCTCTCTTGTTGTAGCACCTACAACTATCGTGGTGGGTATTCCCTTTCCTACCTCTTCAGCATGACTCGGTCCCGAAAGAACCGCAACATCCGCAGTGGGGAGTTCGTCATTTATAACCTCGCTCATAGTGTACAATGTGTCTTCTTCAACACCTTTAGCCACGTTAACGATAATCTGACCGTCTTTTATAAATTCCTTCATTAAGTTCGCCGTACTTCTTATATAAGCAGATGCAACCGCAAGCACAAGTACATCCTTATCTGCCATTGCTTTCTGCAAATCAGCTTCCACTGCTACACTCTCCGGCAAAATAACACCTTCAAGGCTTGCAAGCTGTCTGTCATTCTTAAGCATGTCGATTTCCGCCTGAAGCTTCGACCACATCGTAACCTCATGTCCGTTATTAGCAAGTAATACCGCAAGTGCCGTTCCCCAGCTTCCTGCCCCGATAACACCTATCTTTGCCATAAAACTTCTCCTTTTACCGGATGCCTTAAGCATTCTCCGTTTTCTTTTTCATTGTAAATTTATTCTCATTGCCATGTATCAGTCTTACGATATTCTGGCGATGTCTTATAAACGCAAGTAATGTAAGTACAAACGCTACTCCGTACACTTCATACAAAAATGCACCCTCTGCCTCGTAAAAAATTCCGACCTGTCCCGAAACAATTATTATCACCAGGAAAAATGTCATCATAATAAGTGAAGACAAAGATACATACTTGCTTATGAACAAACATGTAAAAAATAACACAAGTGCAAGCAGACATATCTTGTAATCAAACGCGAGCATGATGCCTACAGAAGCCGCAATTCCCTTACCACCCTTAAACTTAAGATAAAAAGGAAAATTGTGACCGAGAACTACCCCAAGTCCCGAATAAAGCACCAATAAATCCATCGGTATCTCGCTGTCTGCAAATATATGCCTTATAACAAGCGCCGCAAATACTGCCTTAAAGCAATCGCCAAGGAAAGTAATCGCACCCGCCTTGAAGCCCATAACTCTCATGGCATTGGTCATACCTGCATTACCGCTTCCGTGCTGTCTAATATCAATCTTGTTAATTTTACCGTAAATATAGCCTGTCTGAATAAGTCCAAACGCATAGCCGATTAAAAGGCATATTACTCTTTCCATGTTACTGTTTGTCCGTCCTCTCGCGAATAATAAATCTAAGCGGCGTTCCCGCAAAGCCAAAGGCCTCACGAACCTTATTTTCTATATATCTCGTATATGAGAAGTGCATAAGTTCCTTATCATTTACAAAGATAACAAATGTCGGCGGTTTAACCGAAACCTGTGTTATATAGAAAAGCTTAAGTCTCTTACCCTTATCTGACGGCGGCTGCTGCATCGCAATAGCCTCCATAAAAATCTCATTAAGAACACCTGTAGCAACTCTTAACGAATGATTCTGGATAACAACATCTATTACATCAAATAACTTGTTAAGTCTCTGTCCTGTCTTCGCCGAGATAAAGAGATACTCTACATAAGGCATAAATGAAAGAATGTCCTTAATCTGCTTCGTAAACTCATAAATTGTCTTATCATTTTTCTCGATAGCGTCCCACTTATTAACCGCAACAATCATACCTTTGCCACGCTCATTTGCGATTCCGGCAATCTTCGCATCCTGCTCGGTAACGCCCTCAGTCGCATCAATTCCAAGCACGACAACCTCAGCACGCTCTACTGCAGATACTGTACGGATAATACTGTATCGCTCAAGTTCCT
>JAZNXQ010000096.1:0-16376 GCA_045593945.1 Lachnospiraceae bacterium
GGTCGTATGGTCGGCGAGGAGCTTTTTGCCGAGGCATTTGAAGTTGTTTTAAAATGTGCCGGAGAGCTTGAGGCGGAATTCGGCAGATTGTCATTCTTTGAATTTCTCTTTGGTATGGCGATGTATTGCTTTGATAAGGCCGGAGTTGAGTATATTGTACTTGAGACCGGACTTGGCGGCAGACTGGACGCAACCAATGCGATAGAGCAACCTGCTGTTACTGTTATTACACCGGTAAGTTTTGATCATGTGGGAGTTCTTGGCGACACCATACGGGCCATTGCAGGTGAGAAGGCCGGTATTATAAAAAGGGAAGTACCGATAGTATTTTGGGCTGAAAACGAGACTGTTAAGAAGGTTGTTTTTGCAAGAGCGGAAAAACTTGGTGCACCATGTCGTCCGATTGACAAAAGCAATTATGAAATTTTAAAAAACAGCAATAAATCTGTTGATTTTTGTGTGCATAATCGGTATTATAAAAATAGTGGGTATTCAGTACCATTTCCGGCTGTTTATCAAGCGGGGAATGCCATGCTTGCCATAGAGGCGCTTGATGTTCTTGCAGTGACTGATGAACGTATTACATACGAGAGAGTGGCTGATGGAATTAAGAATACTTCATGGGCAGGACGCTTTGAAGAGATTGTGCCGGGCGTTATAGTTGATGGTGCACATAACGAGGATGGAATCAGAAGCTTTATTGAAGCTGTGAATGGTATTCCGAGGGTAGGCAGGATAATCATCCTGTTTACTGTAATGAAGGACAAGGATTACCGGACGATGGTTGAGATGCTTTGTGAACAGGTGGATTTTGATGTCGTTATCGTTACGGAGAGTGACGGTGGTTCAGGACGTGCTGTGGATGTATTTTCACTTAAGGAAGAATTTAATGACCACACTGATAAGAAGGTCATTGCAATAGAAGATTTGGAGGCTGCCCTTAGGACCGGTTTGGAACTTATAGGGGAGAACGATACACTATATTGTGTCGGTTCGCTTTATCTTGTCGGGGCAGTTCTTAAAGAATATGGGAGGTAAACAATGATTAATTTTGATGAAGAAATCAAGAAGTTTCATCCGAGTCCGGAGGTAGAAGAAACAGAAGCCATAATTAACGGGGATAATTTGACTGACATGGTCGACATAATGCTTGAACTTTTAAAGGAAAAGGACAAAGATAAGGAAGACTAGCCGATACGCAAAGTACAGATAGGAGTATAGGATGAGATGCTACAAGTGTAATGCCACTTTGTCAGAGAATGATTTCTGTAACAGATGTGGTGCGGATGTTAAAATATACAAGAAGATTATAAGAAGCTCGGAAGCATATTATAATTTGGGCCTTGAGAAGGCAAAGAACAGGGATTTGTCGGGTGCGGTAGATTGCCTGAAGAGAAGTGTTAAGTTTAATAAGCACAATACCAACGCGCGTAATCTTTTGGGACTTGTTTATTTTGAATTAGGAGAGGCCGTATCGGCACTTTCACAGTGGGTAATAAGCCTGAATTTGCAACCGGAGAAGAATATCGCGGACAAGTATTTAGACCAGGTACAGCGTAATCCGGGGAGACTTGATACAATTAACCAGACTATTAAGAAATATAACCAGACGGTGCAGTACGCATCGCAGGAGAGTGAAGATCTTGCCATAATCCAGATGAAGAAGGTTCTGAATCTTTATCCTAATATGGTAAAGGGACATCAGCTTCTGGCGTTGTTATATATGAAGACAGGTGACTATGAGAAGGCACTTAAGCCTATTATGAAGGCACTTGCCATAGACCATAATAATACATTGTCTTTGCAGTATTATAATGAGATACAGGCAGAGATTGAGAGAATCCGTAAGGAGAACGGAACTGCCGACAGAAGCGGTAAGAACCGATTCCCGCAGAATAAGGTTAATCTTGCATATGTAAGTGTTCCGGAGACTAATAATAATGGCGGTAACAGTGATGTTATAATACCGCAGACTAAGTACAAGGAATCTTCAGGTAACGGCGGATTTGTTGTTCTTAATGTAATACTTGGTATTGCGATAGGAGTAGCGTTGTTCTGGTTCCTCATTTTGCCCGGTAAGCTTGCACAGAAAGAGACGGAGTTTAATTTAAAACTTAAAGAGAAGAATGTGGCAATTGACAGTAATGCGACAGTGATTACGAATCTTCAGGGTACGATTACCGAGCTCGAGGCAGACCGAGCAGTACTTAAGAAGACGATAGCAGGTCTTGAGGAAGAGAATGAAGCACTTCCCATATATCAGACTCTTATTGATGGCGTTGATTTGTATGCGGCAGGCAAGTATCTCCCGGCATATGAGCTTTTGAAGACAATTAACATTTCAGAGGTTGCGGGAATAGTTAATGATGAGACGTTTATATCTGCATATAACGGTATAATGACGCTTAACAATATACAGGTAGCGACTATATATTATGAGGACGCCTATAATAATTATTATGCGAAAAAGAAGTACGATGAAGCTGCAGAACTTCTGCTTGTAGCTTACGGACTTAATCCTAATCATGAGGATACGATATATTTTATCGCAAGAGCATATGATTTGTCGCCTACAAGCGGTTCTGATGCAATGGCTAAGCCTTATTATCAGGAAGTAATAGATAAGTTCCCTGAAGGTGAGAGAATAAGCAGCGCGAAGAGTTATATATCAAAGCTGAAATAATACAATTTAATAAATTTAAATTTACACACGAAGTACGATGGATAAAGCGGCAATGCCGATACCTTGTACTTCGTGTTTTTTATTTAAAAGTTTTATTGACGGAGGGAGAATATGGATACTACATATGAAATTCAAAACAGAATATTGATTATTCATCTTTCAAAGGAGCTTGATCACCATAGTGCCGTCGGGGTCAGATATACAGCGGACGGGCTCTTGGAACAGGGACAGAGCGACAGTATAGTATTTGATTTTACAGATACGGTTTTTATGGACAGCTCAGGTATCGGAGTTATTATGGGGCGCTATAAAAAGGTAAAAAAGCGGGGAGGTTTTGTTGGCGTTGTTGGTGTTGGACCGTGTATTCACCGGATATTGGAAATATCGGGAATGTATAAGTTGGTGGAAAATCTTGATGGGAAGCAGGAGGAAAAATATGCAAACTGAGATGACATTGGAATTTGACAGCAGATCTGAAAATGAAGGGTTTGCGAGAGTGGCGGTAGCGGCATTTGCATCACAGCTTGACCCTACGCTTGAAGAAATCGCAGATATAAAAACTGCAGTTTCTGAGGCTGTTACAAATGCCATAATTCATGGATATGAAAACGGACAGGGTAAAGTAAAAATTGAATGCAAAATACATAACAATGATTTTTTTGTTACTGTTTCCGACAAAGGAAAAGGAATTGAAGACATTGAAAAGGCAATGGAGCCTTTGTTTACAACAAAACCTGAATTAGAACGCTCCGGTATGGGTTTTGTTTTTATGGATGTTTTTATGGATGCGCTGGAAGTCCTTTCTATTCCGGGAGAGGGATGTACCGTGAGGATGAAGAAAAAAATAGGAGCGGTTTCCGACTATAATGGATGAAACTCTTCTGTTGATTGAGGCTGCACACGACGGGGATAAAGATGCCAGAGAACGCTTAGTTACAGAGAACATGGGCTTAATCTGGAGCATAGTCCGAAGGTTTTCAGGCAGGGGATACGAAGTGGAGGATTTGTTTCAAATAGGATGCATAGGTCTTATGAAAGCAATTGATAAATTTGATACATCATTTCAAGTCAAATTTTCGACTTATGCCGTACCAATGATAAGCGGGGAGATAAAACGTTTCTTGAGAGATGACGGAATGGTTAAAGTAAGCCGTTCGATAAAGGAGAATGGATGGAAGGTTCGCCGAGCAAGCGAAAAACTTTTATATGAGAACGGACGTGAGCCGACAATAGAAGAATTATCCCGTGAGACAGGAATTTTGCCAGAAGATATAGTTATGGCGCTTGAAGCAGGCGCGGAAATCGAATCATTATATAAAACTGTTTATCAGGGTGACGGTAATGAAATTTTTCTTGTGGACAAGCTTCCGGAGAAATATGACGAAAATGAAAGCCTGATAAACAGTATTGCCATAAAGCAGATTATGGACGAACTTTCCGAACAGGAAAGGATAATTATTGAGCTTCGTTATTTTCAGGAAAAAACACAGACGGAGGTGGCAAAAACTCTCTCGGTAAGTCAGGTGCAGATTTCAAGGATGGAAAAGCGTATCTTACTTAAAATGAGGGAAAAAATGGCAGGATAAACTTACGATACCGGGACATACTGTAAATGCAGAAAATTGCATTATACGGAGGAACCGGATGAGTGACGTTTTATATATAAAGATTGGGAAAAATACTCAGGTCAGTAAAAAGGATGTAAGGCTTGGCGATGTTGCACAGATGCAATGTGCAGACATAGATAAAGTTAACAGATTAAAAACTGTTAAGTTGCTTGAAATTCCTGATGACAAGCATAACAGGCAGGTTGTTTCGATAATGCAGGTTATGGAACTGATACTTAAGGAATATCCGTCTTTGCAGATAAATAATATCGGCGAGACGGATTTTGTAGTAACATATAAGGTTGAAAAAAATATTCCGAAATGCTTTGTTGTTCTTAAGATTGTATTTGTTTGTGCAATACTTTTCTTCGGGTCGGCTTTTTCAATAATGGCTTTTAATGAGGATGCCGGTGTGACAGATATGTTTAAACAAATATATCTTTTGATAACAGGGACAGAGTCGGATGGGTTTACGGTGATAGAATTTACGTATTCCATCGGGCTTGCGGTAGGAATAATAATTTTTTATAACCATTTTGGTAAAGCCAAAATCACAAAAGACCCAACGCCTATTGAAGTGGAGATGCGAACATATGAGGATGAAATTAACAATGTGCTTGTGGAAGTGGCTGACAGACAACAGGCACATAAAGGTGGCAGCTGATGTGGCGGGCGGTTATTTTGGAAGCGTTAGTAGGCTTCGGAGGTGGCGCCGTTGTTGCGGCAGGAGTGTTCGCGCTTGTGAGTGCTATAGGGATTATACCGCGTCTTGCAGATAAAACTCATACTGCAAAATATATATGCAGATATGAAGACAGCGTTGTGCTTGGCGGAATACTAGGCAATATAATATATGTTTATAAAACAGATTTACCGTTTGGGGAGATAATAGGAATATTTTTCGGGATTTTTGCCGGGATATATGCCGGCGTTCTTGCGATATCGCTTGCAGAGGCGACGAGTGCTACTGCGATTTTTTCAAGAAGATCCAATTTGAAAAACGGACTCGGTGCAGTTGTGCTTGCTTTTGCGCTTGGTAAAAGCTTTGGTGCGTTTTTGATGTTTTTTAAAAGATGGGGGTAATTAAAGTGCAGACAAAGAAGGAACAGTATAACGAGTATGTAAAGCAGGTGACACCTAAAAGTAACCTTTTTCTTAATATGGCAAAGGCATTTTTTGTGGGAGGAATTATCTGCACGATAGGGCAGGTATTAACAACTGTGTTTATGAATAACGGACTTGATAAGGATACAGCAAACAGTTGGACCCTGATTGTGCTTATAGCAGCCACGGTAATTCTTACGGGACTTAATATTTTTTCAAAAATTGCGAAATTCGGCGGTGCGGGGGCGCTTGTTCCGATTACCGGGTTTGCTAATTCGGTTGCTTCACCGGCCATTGAATATAAAAAAGAAGGACAGATATTTGGTATCGGGTGTAAGATATTTACGATTGCCGGGCCGGTTATTTTGTACGGAATATTGTCAAGCTGGGTGTTGGGGATTATTTATTGGATACTTAAGATGTGTAATATCGCTTAGTATGGGCATACTGTTATTAAGTAATACAGGCTAAGGAGGGATAAGGTTATGCAAGATAACATGCCGCTTGGATTTGCTTTTCAGTTGTCCATGAACGAAAAGGCCATGCGCAATTTTGCGAGCATGACGGAGGATGAAAAGATACAGACTTTAAAAGCTGCGAGAAGTGCAGAGTCAAGAGAACAGATGCAGGGGCTTGTGGACGATATATCTAAGCTTGGATAAATAACAGGGAATCGGAGACATTAAAAGTTTCCGATTTTTCTTTACTTAAATTTAGGGTTGTGATATGATGTTCTTTGTTTATAACAATATAAAGAAAGAGGGCATACCTATGAAAAAATTATTATCAATTCTTTTGATTATGATGATGTCAGTTGCACTTTGCTTTAGTTCTGTAGGATGTGGCAGAAGCGCTGATGACGATGATAAGAGAGTTGAGTCCGATGAGAAAGACAAGGACAAAGATGATGATGACGATGATGATGACAAGGACGATGACAAAGATAAAGATGATGAGTCCAAGGAGTCTCAGTCAGACACTCCCGGAGGCAATGATGATGTAACAACACCGGAGGAGACAACAACAGTTCCCAAGGAGACACCAATAACACCTGAGGAAACAACACCTGAAGAGACAACACCGGCAGGAGCGTCAGGTATACCGGAAAAATTTGAGCCTGTAGTTATTGTGGATGATGCTAACTGTACTTTTACCGTTACAGGTATTGAATGGGAAGAGTACTGGGGATATAAGTTAAATGTAAGTTTGGTAAATAAGACCGCAACTACATTAATGTTTGATTTGGAATATTCTGCAGTTAACGGTTTTATGTGTGATCCTTATTGGTCGTGCAGCGTTGATGCAGGAAAGAGTGAAGAGTCTGCTGTTATATGGGACGAAGAAGAACTTGAAGCTAACGGTATAACAACTATTACTGATATTGAGTTCCTTCTTGAAGTATATGACAGCGATAATTGGGAAGCAGATAAGTTAATTTATGATACATATAAGATATATCCGTTTGGTGAAGAGGCTTATCGCACATATGACAGAGTTCCTGTGGAGAATGAGCTTGTTTTATTCGACAATGATGATTATTCAGTAATAGTTACAGGAATCAGTGAAGACGAGAACTGGGGTTATTATTTGGATCTTTACGTTGAAAATAAAAAGGATATAATTCTTGATTTTTCAATGGATAATGTATCCATTAACGGCTTTATGAATGACCCTTACTGGGGCGTTGAGATGCTTCCCGGTAAGAAGGCTAATGTTAAAGCTTACTGGGGTGATACGGCACTTGAGATGACAGGTGTAAAAGATGTTACCGATATAGAATTTGACATGTGCATATATGATGCAGAAACATTGGGAGATGTATATGATTTTGAGGATCATGTTGTAATATATCCGTATGGTGAAGCAGCATATCAGACGTATGAGCGTGTGGCACAGGATACAGATATTTTGTTGTTTGATAATGAGAATGCAACCATGATTGTTACAGGTTATGGTACAGACGATATTTGGGGATTCTCACTTTATGCTTATTTGGTAAATAAGACAGATTCAGATATGTGGTTTGAGGTCGAGAATGCAACGGTTAACGGTATAGAATGTGACCCTTACTGGGGAGAGACTGTTTGCCCCGGCAAGAAAGCTTATGTAGAAATCACATGGTCTAAATATAGTCTTGAGAGTGCCGAACTTGCTATGGATGCAATCAGTAGTATTGAGATTTTGATGGAAGTAAGCGACGACGAAGATTATATGAAGGATGCATATGTTGAAGAAAGTTATGTAATTAATATTGATGGTTCCACAACTCCCGAGGATCCTGCAACCGGTTCTGATGAAGATGCAGTTCTTTATCAGGGTACGGGTTATACAATCCTTGTTCCGAAGACATGGTCTGAAACCACAGTTAATAATGCTGAATTAGCATTCTATTATCCGGCTACTTCAAATGATGGTTTTGCAGAGAACTTTAATGTTATGTTACAGGATTTATCTGCATACAGCATAGATTTAGATGCTTATAAGGATGTTACACTTGCCGAGTATGAAACTATGGGATATACTGTTGCATCTGTTGAGAAGGGCTCTGTAGATGGTGTTGATGCGTATGCGCTTGTTGCAGCAACTAACGTTACAATTGCCGACGGTTCAACAATTACCTGCGCGGTTTGTCAGATATTTACTATACGTAATAAAACTGCATATATATTCTCTTTTGCAGCGGATGAGGCAGGTTATAATTTATTGAATGAAGACGTTTTTGAAATGTTTACAGCTGTTGATTTTCAGTAATATGTAAAAATAAATGGGGTTGCCATTTGGCAACCCCATTCTTTTGTAATTAATTATTTATTTAATTTCTCAAGGTCGTTCTTACGGATTTCTACACGTCTTACTTTACCGCTGATAGTCTTCGGAAGTTCTTCAACGAATTCTACAATTCTCGGGTATTTGTAAGGTGCTGTATGTGTCTTAACGTATTCCTGGATTTCTTTCTTAAGTTCATCCGTGCCTGTTGTGCCCTTGGTAAGAACAATGGTAGCTTTTACAATCTGACCACGTACTTCGTCGGGAACAGGAGTGATAGCACATTCAAGAACATAGGGAAGCTCCATGATAACACTCTCGATTTCGAACGGTCCGATACGGTAGCCGGAAGATTTGATAACATCATCAATACGTCCTACATACCAAAGGTATCCGTCCTCATCCATTGTTGCCTGGTCGCCTGTATGGTAGTAACCGTCATGCCATACTTCTTTTGTTTTCTCATCATCAAGATAGTAGCCGATGAAGAGTCCGCAAGGTGCTCCGTCTTTTGTGCGAATACAAATCTCACCGGCATCACCTGTCTGACATTCGTTGCCGTCGGGATCAAGTACCACTACATCATAAAGCGGACTGGGTTTACCCATTGAACCAATCTTAGGTGTTGAACCTACGAAGTTGGCAATTGAAAGTGTTGTCTCAGTCTGTCCGAAACCTTCCATGATGGTAAGACCGGTTGCTTTTTTAAACTGGTTGAAAACCTCAGGGTTAAGTGCTTCACCTGCAGTCGTTGCATATTCGATTGAAGAAAGGTCATACTTGGACAAATCTTCTTTGATGAAGAATCTGTACATTGTAGGCGGTGCACAGAAAGTTGTAATGTTATATTTCTTAAAGAGCGGAAGAATGTCTTCTGAGTGAAATCTGTCGAAGTCATATGTGAAGGTAGCTGCTTCGCAGAGCCACTGTCCGTATAATTTGCCCCAAAGTGCCTTGCCCCAGCCTGTATCGGAAATCGTAAAATGAAGTCCGTTAGGGTTAACATTGTGCCAATGTCTTGCTGTCGGATAATGACCGAGAGCATACTTGTATGAATGCGTTGCTATACGGGGATAGCCTGTTGTTCCTGATGTAAAAAGCATAAGCATCGGATCGTTGCCGCAAGGAGAATTCTCATTGCGGTAATAATGTGTGCTGAAACGTTCCATTTCTACGTTGAAATCGTTCCAACCTTCTCTTTGACCACCAACCATAACTTTGATCATTCCGGGGAATTCTTTAGCTGCTTTTTCTGCTTCACCGGATACATCACCGTCAGCGGTACAAACGATTGCTTTTACTTTGGCTGCTTTATAACGGTAAGTAAAATCATGCTCAACAAGCTGGTTTGTTGCAGGAAATGCAATTGCACCAATCTTGTGAAGTGCAAGCATACAGAACCAGAACTGGTAATGTCTCTTAAGTACAAGCATTACAGTGTCGCCACGCTTGATTCCGAGTGATTCAAAGTAGTTGGCAGTCTTAGCGGAATACTTTTTCATATCTGAGAAAGTAAATTTGCGCTCTGACTTGTCATTGCCTACCCACATCATGGCAAGCTTATCAGGATTCTTTGCAGCGATTGCATCAACGCAGTCAAATGCAAAGTTGAATTTATCTTCATTTTTAAACTTGATACCGTTAAATACGCCGTGCTCATCATAGAAGGATTCGATGAAATCATCAGCAACACACTTGTCAGTTTTTTCTACAACAGTGGTCTTAGCTGCGATAAACGGAGCTTCAGGATATTCTTCGCTTACCTGTCCGTCCTGCGGGTTAAGTACAACGGCGTGGAACTCACATCCGCCTTCGCTTACAGCAATCATACCGTGGGGGATAAGGCTGTTATAAAAAATAGAGTCGCCTTCGTTAAGAATGTCTATGTGATTACCTACCTGAACTTTAAGTGAACCCTTAACGATAACGTCAAATTCCTGTCCGTTATGTGAGTTAAGCTTGATAGGTGCGTTCTGTTCTTCTGCAAGATAAGGGAATTTAACAAGGAACGGCTCTGCAAGTTTATCTTTGAACTTGGGAGCGAGGTTGTTGTAAACAAACCCTTTCTTCTTAACAATCTTAAGACCTTCGCCCTTTCTTGTTATTGCAAATGATGTAAGAGTAGTACTTGTTCCTTCAATGATATCGACAACCTCGACATCACAGGCTTTTGCACACTTGTAGATAAATGTAAAACTAAAGTCTGTTTCACCTTTCTCTAAAAGGGTGTAATCCTCAACTGTTACACCTGTAAGCTTTGCAAGCTCTTCGGGTGTATAACCTTTTGCTTCGCGCAAGTCTTTGATTCTTCTTGCGACTTCTTTCAAATTGTACTCCATGATTTTTGCTCCTTTCATTTCCGCCGCTTCTTATAAGAAGCTGTTATTACGGCTTTGAATAAAACAAAAAAACCCGTCTCAAAATAAACACTTTGAGACGAGTTAAATAACCCGCGGTACCACTCAAATTACGGAATAGAATTCCGTCACTTTCCAGGCTCTAACAAGCCTTTTGCTTTTACGCAGCATTACGGAAGGAGTCTACTTGCAAAAATGCTTTCGGTCCTCCGACTCAGAAGTGATGGGTCATTGGAAAGCTTCACCATTGGCTCGCAGCAACCGCCAACTCTCTCCAGGCTCTTCAATCCGACCGTCTTCGTCATAGTCGTTTTTGTGATATTCAAATTTAAGGTGTATTATACTTTTTTGACAGTCAATTGTCAACAGTTTTTTTAAAAAAAATTTTGAAAAAAAGAGAGAAGCAAAAGCTTCCCTCTTTGATACTGTATTAATCCATCTTAAAATGTTTGTCAATAAGTTTATCAACAAACGGGAATTTGATTGTACCCTGATTAAGTGCTGTAATACCAAGTCCCAATAAAAGAATTGTTCTTGCAAGTGAAAGTACTGACTGAAGGAAAGAAATTGTTCTTGTAACAGGGAAAAGTGTAAATGATTCTTCGAAAATATTCAATAAATCATCAATTAAGTAAATAATGTCGGGGATAAATCCTATAACTGTTGAAATAAGTGAGAAGAACATGCAAAGAGCAACTGCCTTGATTCCGGCTTTCTTTAACCAGATATTCTCTTCAACAATAAGAATATAACCAACAACAAGTAACAAAGGTGTGTAGCCTCCGAAGAGTGCAACAAGATATGTAGCGGCTCCGAGGAGTCCTACGGAAATTCCAAGTTTTGCTTTCATAATTAAAACCTCCATTGAAAATATTTTATAAATTAATAATAAGGTATGGGTCGTAGTTTGTCAATCTGATAACGCCTATTTGGGCTCCCATCTGCCTGATGCACCGCACGGAAGAACAAGGCCGGAGCTTCTTACGGGAAGACCGATTTCATCGGAGGTTACGTGGCCTCCGAACTTCTTGCCGATAACGGTGTCTATCATATAGGTAAGGACTGCGGGAGCAAGTCCTGTGGTATATGAATTAATGAGGAAGAAAAGAGG
The DNA here is from genome assembly GCA_045593945.1 of Lachnospiraceae bacterium. Lineage (GTDB taxonomy): Bacteria > Bacillota > Clostridia > Lachnospirales > Lachnospiraceae > SIG300. The sequence goes on from JAZNXQ010000096.1 coordinate 11,629, forward strand.
ATTGTCCGACAATATGTTGGAGCAAAGCTCTACAAACGGATAGATAGAATCCTCGATTTTCCAAATCTCGCCTTTGGGGCCGCGACCATAGGAGGGCGGATCCATAATGATTGCGTCATAGTGGTTGCCGCGTCTGATTTCGCGCTCAACAAACTTACCGCAGTCGTCTACGAGCCATCTGATAGGTGCGTCCGCAAGCCCTGATGCGGCAGCATTCTCCTTAGCCCAGCCTACCATACCCTTGGAGGCATCAACATGGGTAACGCTTGCACCTGCTTTTGCAGCGGCAATTGTAGCTCCGCCGGTATATGCAAAAAGATTAAGTACTTTTATAGGACGGCCTGCGTTACGTATGAGATTTGAAAACCAGTCCCAGTTGGTAGCCTGTTCAGGGAAGAGTCCTGTATGTTTAAAACTGAAGGGTTTTAAATGAAATGTAAGTTCGCCGTAATTGATGCTCCATTGTTCGGGTAGATTAAAAAATTCCCACTCTCCGCCACCTTTGCTGCTGCGGTGGTAATGACCGTTCTTCTTTTTCCAGTGCGGGTCATTCTTCGGAGTGCTCCATATTACCTGAGGGTCCGGACGTACAAGAAAGAAGTCGCCCCAGCGTTCAAGTTTCTCACCGCCTGAACAGTCAAGTACCTCGTAATCTTTCCATTTATCTGCAATCCACATAAGAAATGTATCCTTTCAATGTTAAATATTTTCATATATAGTATACACGCTTTTTTGTGTTTAGTAAATCATCTTATTTATTTGATTTTTAATATTGATTTTATTGACTTCTTTATGCTTGAATGATAGTATATATTCGAATTAGTGTGCTATACTCGGTGTAGTGTACATATTTTTAACAAAAGACGAAAGGGGATTAAAGATGGTATTCAGCAGTTTGGAATTTTTATTTCTGTTTTTGCCTTTATTTTTGCTTGTATATTTTCTGATACCGTCCCGATTCCGTAATGTGATTCTTTTCGTCGGAAGTATTGTTTTTTATTCGGTTGGAACACTTGAAAAACCGGTATATATTTTGCTGATAGTAGGCTCAATGCTTGTTAATTATCTCGTTGCGCTCGGAATGGCACGTTTTGATAAATGTAAGAAACTATTGTTTGTTCTTGGAGTTATTTATAATTTTGCGTGGCTTTTTGTATTTAAGTATTCTGATTTTATGTTCTCAGGTGTGAATGAATTTATTGCGGCATTCCTTCCGAAGATAGAGTTCAGATTTAAAATGCTCGGGCTTTTGCTTCCGATAGGTATAAGCTTTTATACATTCCAGAGTGTTTCCTATATTGCGGATGTTTATAAAGGTAAATGTGAGGCGGAACGTTCATTTATTAGTCTCGGAGCGTATATCTGTATGTTCCCGCAGCTTATTGCCGGACCGATTGTTACTTATGCTTCGGTGAGAGAGCAGTTGCATGCGGAAAGAAAGTTTTCACTGGTTGATTTCAGTGAGGGAATTAAAACATTTGTTTTTGGTCTGGGACTTAAGGTTATACTTGCCAATCAGTTGGGAAATTTGTGGTCCACACTTTCAACCATAGGTTACGAGAGTGTTTCGACTCCGCTTGCATGGCTTGGGCTTATAGCATATACATTTCAGATTTATTTTGATTTTTACGGGTACTCACTTATGGCGTTGGGACTTGGTAAAATAATAGGTTTTAGTTTCCCGGACAACTTCAATCATCCGTACACATCACGTAGTATGACGGAATTTTGGAGACGCTGGCATATGACGCTTGGAAGCTGGTTCAGGGAATATGTGTATATTCCGCTCGGAGGAAGCCGCGTAAGTAAACCGCGCATGATTTTCAATTTGTTTGTAGTGTGGGTGTTTACGGGACTTTGGCACGGCGCAAGCCTTAACTTTGTGTTGTGGGGCTTGATTCTTTTCGTATTTATAATGATAGAGAAGCTTTTTCTTAAGGCTGTACTGGATAAATATAAGTGGCTCGGTCATATGTATATGATAATTCTGATTCCGCTAAGTTGGGCTCTTTTTGCGATAACAGATTTTTCGCAGCTCGCGGTATTTTTCGGAAGATTGTTCCCGTTTATGGCGTCTGCTGAGTCACAGCAACTTGTTATATTCCGCTATGATTTTATAAAGTATGCGAAGGAATTCGGAATGCTTCTTATAGCAGGCGTGTTATTCTCGACAGAGCTGCCATATAAGCTTCTTAAAAAATATAAGGACAGCATTTTTGAGACGGTATTTTTGTTGGCTGTTTTCTATATTGCGGTATATTGCATGTACAAGGGACTTAATGATCCGTTTTTGTATTTTAGATTTTAAAGGGGATAATTTAAGTGAAGATAAAAAAACACAATATATTTTTACTTCTTTTTATAATAAGTTATGTTGCTGTTTTGCCGGTTGTTTTTACGGAGATGTATAAGAATTCGGGTTTTGGTGAATTATTTGCGGCGCCGGATGACAACGAGACAACAGATGCGTTGGAGGTCATTGACGGCGGAGAGGAGAATCCGGGTAATATTACGGAGACGCCGCCGGTAACTGAGCCGGAAAATCCTTCAGAATCTTCAACAAATGTTGGGGAGTCTACTACAACTCAGCCGGATAGTTTGGGAGAAATTGCCAATACTTCAGAGACAACAACGGAGAAAGATACAACTCTTGCAGAATCTGAGACTGAGACATCACCTGAGGAAACTCAGTCGGATAATTTCGAAGAAATTACCGGCACCATCCCCTCGGAGACTTCTGCTGAGGTACCGAAGGAAACATCAACAGAAGAACCTTCTGAGATTTCAACAACGCCTCAAGAATCTACAACAAATCAGGAAGAAACTTCTGAACAGGAGACTACTGTAGAGGACGAGACAAAAGTGCAGTATATGACTGTGGAGCCTGCGTATTTTGATGATGCACTTTTTATCGGTGATTCCAGAACGGTCGGTATATATGAGTACGGTGTGCTTAAAGGTGCGGATTTCTTCTGCAATGTCGGTATGAGCGTTTTCTCTGTGCATAAGGCGGAGGTTAATATTCCATCCGTTGGCAAGACAACGCTTACCAAGCTTCTTGAGACGGGTAAATACGGCAAGGTTTACATAATGCTGGGCATGAATGAACTTGGTTACAGTTTTAATAAGACTATCGGCAAATATGAAGAACTGATAAATGAAGTACGTACTTTGCAGCCTGATGCAATTATCTATCTTCAGGCGAATCTGCGTGTGGCCAAGAAGCGTTCAGAGAACGATTCTGTATACAATAACACGAAGATTAACCGCATGAATTCTGCGATTGCGGCATATGCGAACGATAAAGATATTTTCTATATAGATGTTAATCCGTTGTTTGATGACGGAGAAGGTAATTTCGACAAGAAATATACTAACGACAATACACATCCGTTTGCAAGATATTATACCGAATGGAGTAAATGGTTGTGTGAGATGGCGGTTATCAGATAATTATTAATCGGAGTTTTGTATATGAAGACAAACATAAAAACTTTTTGGCTTAATTTCTTCGCATTGACGTTTGTGATGTTGGCAGTATCGGCAGTTGCCTTTATTGTCATGTACGACGATGGCGCGAAGAAAAATGAGCAGGAGGAGACAGCGTCGCTTGCGCCGTCCGGGTATATTGACAATACGGATGCAAGTACGACAATTCCTACTGTTACGGTGATATTACCGAGTACAACTCAGTCAGACAATTTCGGAGAAATTGCTGACACAACTGAATCTGAAAAGGTTTCGGAGACTCAGAATACTTCTGAGTCTTTGTCTGCTTCTGAAAATCAGTCAGAAACTGCGGATACCACCGAGGCACAGACCACAACGGAGAAGCCCACTACTACGGAAGCACCGACTACTACTGAGGAGCCGACTACTCCTGAGCCTGCAACATCCGAGGAACCCACAGTAGCTCCGACTACTACACCTGAGCCGGAAACTACTACAAAAACTCCGGCAATCGACTCCACAAAGGACACAACCGAGTCGCCCACAACCGTTGCGGAAGGAACTACACTTACAACAGTAACTGTGGAGCCGTCGTATTTTGATGATGCGTTATTTATCGGAGACTCACGAACCGTCGGAATACAGCTTTATGGTGTTCTAACAGGTGCGGACTTTTTCTGTAACACCGGTATGAGCATATACAGTCTCCGCAAGGCAAATATTGAGATAGACGGAGTTGGTAAAATCGGAATCAGCGATTTACTCAAAACCAAAACCTACGGCAAGGTGTATGTGATGCTCGGCATAAATGAGATCAGCTACAGCTTTAACGGTACTGTGAAGAAGTATAAAGCCTTACTTGATGAAATCAGGGAAACACAGCCGAATGCAGATATTTATATTCAGGCGAACCTTCATGTAACCAAGGAGCGTTCGGACAAGGACCAGTATGTTAATAATCCAAATCTCGATAAGTTCAATAATGCGATTGCACAGTTTGCCGACAATAAAACTATTTTCTATATAGATCCGAATGAGTATTTTGACGATGCGGAGGGTAATCTCAGTACGGAGTACTGCAGTGATGCTTCGCATATCCGCACGAAGTATTATAAAGAGTGGAGTAAGTGGATTTGTACGAAGGTGTTTGTGACGGAATAAGTGCAATATAAGTCCCCATTGACATTTATGGCAGTGGGGATTATTATATTTAAAGAAAAAATTTTTATAAAAATTAATTTCCACCGCACATTTCATCAATCAATCCGTTATACATAATGAAAGGAGGCTTTCGGTGT
>JAZNXQ010000097.1:0-4773 GCA_045593945.1 Lachnospiraceae bacterium
CTTATATGACTGCAGTCGTCCCTTCTTACCCTCCTCTGCCCCTGCGCAAGAACAATGTACCATTTGTCCCCTCCGCAAAGATGCCCGAAACGAATCTGGCGTCCCGTTCCGAAATTCTTCAAATCTATTTTTTTGTAAAGCTTCATCTTAGGGTGAGAATTCATTCGCTTTACAGTCTCCGCATTGTAAGCGGCAACTGCCTGTTCAATTGCTGCCTTGCCCTCCTCGGACACACAAACTTTAACATCTGTAAATTGTGCCGGAGTTGTAGCCGTTATCGCTATTTTACCGCCGCGGGAAAGCCCTTCGTCTTTGCACACGAACATTTCCTTACCGTTAATATGGCAGCTTACGCTGTCGCCCAGACACTCTGCCTTTAACTCATAAAACTCATCACAGTTATAATCAAAATCACAGCTTGCAAGCTCCTCATCCGCCTGCTTATGCCTGTATACAAGCTTAAGCTTTCCGCCCTCCAAAACAAGCACATAAAGGTTAAGAGTATTTTGACAGCAAAAGCCTATTCCTGCACTTCCGCTCGTGTTAAGCAGTCTCACCTTCGCACTCACGGTATAATCATGCCAATGCACGCTACCCGTTATCAACATCGGATGCGTTTTATGAGGTCTGTTATCCACAATCCTCATCTGCTCCATAAAATGCCTGCCCTCGTCTTCCGTAATTATCCACGAAGCACCTGTGCCGTTATATGTATGATTGCAAACCATGTCCGTCCAGCCGCCATGATATCCCTCGTTAACTATGTAGTTGTATTCGCCCATGGCCGAGTGATTACGGTCGTACGGGAAGTCGCCAATTTTAAAATGACGGAAGTCGTCATGAAATAATTGTATGCTTCTGTTCACCTTTATACCCTCGCGTAAAATAAAGATTATGTTTATATTATACTTAGCCTGCCACTCTCCTTCAAGTTATTGTAACAGACACTTATAAATTACCTCTTTGTGAGTTTCATCACCTATTTCTATTCCTGTTGAAATGAAACCCGCTTTTTCATACATATGTATTGCCTTTTCATTTTCCGGCACCGTTGATAAATAAACCTCATCACAGCCATACTTTTTCTGAATTTCTTCAAGCACTAATTTTAAAGCCTTTGTACCATACCCTTTTCCTTGAAATCTTACATCTATCATAAATCTGCGTAACATATAGACAGTATTGCCATTATCATCTTCTGACGGTCCATATGAAGCAAATCCTATGCCTTTTTTCTTATCGTTTTCACAAAGCACAATTGCCTTCATCGCCAATGATTCTCTATAAAGCACTTCCAACATAGAATATGCATTTGAATTTAAATATTTTTCTACCAACGTAGGCATCTTGTTCTCATTGGTTGTCAAAAAAGCGATATACTCCCAATTCTCTTTTGTAATATCTTCTAATATGACTATATCCATGATTAACCTCCTGTTAATACTTAATCACATAATAAATTACATACGCCCAGTTAAGAAGTCCATGAAATATCGCCCAACCGATGGATTGCCACTTTGTATACGAAAGAATCACCGCTAAGGCAACTCCCACGGTAGCACCTATATCAATGCCCTTTTCGGTTGTTTTTTCAATAGTCTTTTCTCTAATAATTACGGACTTCTTTTCCTTAGCCCGTTTTCCATAAATCAATTCTTCCACAGTTATCTCAAAGCAGTCTGCGAGAGCGGATAAGGTCTGAACATCCGGCTGTGTTTTTCCGTTTTCCCAATTGGATACTGCCTGTCTTGTTACATGAAGTCTTTCCGCCAGCTGTTCCTGAGTAATATCCTTATCACTTCTAAACCGCTTAATATTTTTTCCTATATCATTCATATATGTTTCCTCCTTGATAATTTGGTGTACGCTTCAATTACAACCAATATTATCATATGCATAAAAACAGCAAAAACAAAGCAACAGCTCATTGCAATTCGCAATTATTTGCCAAAATCACACTAATTAATCACAACATTCTCACAATCCGTAAAAACATTCTCCTCTTCAGCCACGAACCGACAATCCTCAATATACACATCATGTATCGTATGCGGCTTGCCCTTAATTCCCGCAATTTTTACAGCAGTCTTCGCGCCCTGACACTGACAATTCTCCAAATATATATTCCTAAACTCAGGAATATCCTCTGCATTCTCGCTCTCTATAATCGGCTCGTCGTAATTCATGTTTACGTGAACGTAATTCATCGTTATAATGACCGCTTCCTGCAACATGTTCACCATATTAATATTTTTGATGTAAATATCCTCAACCACGCCGCCACGACCGATACTGCTCTTTAGGCGGATTCCTATATCCGAATCAATAAATGTGCAATTCTCAACAAGAATATTGCGGACGTCTCTCGACATCTCACTGCCGATAACAAAACCTCCGTGGCTCTGTCCCACGTAGCAATCGTGAATATATATGTTCTCACAAGGCCCTTCGATTTTTCTTGCCTCTTTGTCCTTGCCGGACTTAATGCAGATTCCGTCGTCGCCCGTGCTGAAATCAGAATAGCATACCTCTACATTTTTACAGGAATCTATATCTATACCGTCGCCGTTTTGCGCATAATAAGGATTATTAACCCTGACATGTCTGACAGTCAGATGCTCGCAAAAATACGGGTGCAGACACCATGCAGGCGAATTTTTAAAAAGTACACCCTCAAGCAATACTCTCTTACAATGCTTAAGGCTTACCATAACAGGCCTGTAAAAATCATAATACGGTGCCGCCTCCTCGAGTGCACCCTCATGATCCGGGAATACCTCACCGGAATTCCTTCCATCGTATATCGACTTGGTCGGAACCCAGATTCCGTCCTCATTGCCTTCCAAAATATACGGTGACTTTTCAAGAAGCTTCGCCCACTGGCGCCTCGTCATCTTAAACTCCTTAACCGGCCTCCACAGATGTCCGCTACCGTCAATCACACCGTTACCCGTAATCGCGATATCCTCCGCACCATCCGCCCAAATCGGCGAAGTTGCACGAATTCTTACTATTCCCTCAAAGTCGGTCACAATAAGCGGATATTCCTCTGCATTTTTGTCAAACAGAATAACTGCATTATCCTCAAGATGCAGCTCCACACCAGACTTAAGCTCAATCGGACCCGTAAGCCAGATTCCATTAGGAACAACGACCTTGCCGCCATGCTCCGCCGCCGCAAGAACCGTTTCCCTGAAAGCTTTCGTGTTGCTGACAACACCGCCCGGTACTGCGCCGTGGTCGGTAATTTTGTATTCTGTGTTATTAATATGCGGTAAATCTACGTTGAATTTTTTGAACATGTAACATTCCCCCCATTAAAAATTCTTCCAGCATCGTTCCTTCATAAATCGGCTGATAACTTCTATCGGTTCACCCTCATAATACGCTACCAAAAGCTTCTTAAACTCCGGGACATCTTTCTCAGGTATAACTATAAAGCCCTTTCCTTGTGCAATTAAATAATGATTTGCAAAAATTACTGCTGCTCTCTTATTTCCATCTTTAAACACCTGTGTCTTCATACAATAAAGACATAGCTCAACTGCTATATCAACAGGTTCTTTTTTTTGCTTTCTGATATCATCAATTTTTTTAATAACATCTGCCTCTATCGGAAGAGGTGGCACATAACTACAACCTCCTATTGTTACCGGTATTCCCCTTATACGTCCGCCATCATAAAAAAAACCTTCATTAACGAGTTTTGCAATATGGCACAACATATGATAATTGCTCTCACTCTGAATAACATCTCTATCTAAAATAAATTCCCATGCATGTTTTAAATTCAAAATCTTTTGTACGTCCTTGGCTGAAACTCCATTTACCTTCCCATTCTCAATGATATCTTCTGTCTGTGGAAACGAGGTAGCCACGCCTTCCAAAACTGCTTGGTCATAAATATTAGCTTTCATATTTACTCTGGCAAAATCTAAATTCTGCATTACTCTTGCAGAAAGTTCTTTATCCTCAAAGCCAAACTCTGTCAACTGCTTATTTATCTTGCGAATAGCCTTATTTAGTTCTTTAGCCTCTTTCGCATTCTTAAGCAGCAGTTGATACAACTCGTCCGAATACACATCAACATAAGTAGATGTCAGCTTACTTGCTACTCTTTTGCGAATATATAAATACTTTGAACCGCCTTGTTCTTTTATTTCGGGGTTTCCGTCATACGGCATTAATTTTAATCTGGCCTGTATATCTGCACGTTGTTGTAATAATTCTTGAATTTCAGAATAATTTGCACCCATTCCGCCACCTCTTTTTAGGGAACTTTTTTATTTATATTATACACAAAAGTTCCCTAAATATCAACATAATTTTAGGGAACTTTTCTTATTAAATTCTTCGAAAAAGTTCCCTAAATCAAATTCTACTCTTCAAACTCAATCACAAACTTATCGTCCCTGAAATCATCTGCCGGCAGGCAATTCTCCTCATACCAATCCGTATACGGATGCGTCGACAAGCTGCTGCCATACTCTGCATAATACGTAAGTCCGCTCTCCTCGTATACCGCCACATCATATCCGCAGGACGGAATATTGTTATACGGACCGGTGAACAAATAGTCCACCACCACAAGCCTTTTGCCATCATAATTAATCGACGGATATTTCCAGTACACAAAATCTGAATTCATCACTTTAACTTCAGCAGAATCAACAGTAAATTTATGTTCATATTCTCCCTCTTTATTTTCAACAAGCAGACAGATTTTATTGCCACGGAGATACAGCACGATAAAGCTTCCGAACTCACGGCCTT
>JAZNXQ010000098.1:0-6526 GCA_045593945.1 Lachnospiraceae bacterium
ATCGAACCGTTCGTCGCCGTAAAATCTGCCGCAAGTGCCTGGATTCTCGCATAATGCTCTGACTTTGCATCAAATGCCTTCGGATCGTCATAGCCGTAAAGCATTCCCGCAACTATAAACATACCGCTCACGGCACCGCACACCTCCCTAAGCCTTCCCATACCTCCGCCAAAGGATGAGCTGAGCTTAAGTGCCGTCTTCTCATCAATATCGCACAAATCCGCGAATGTCAGCATAATTGCCTGTGAGCAATTATACCCCTCTTTAAAAAGCGCCATCGCCTTCTGCGCTCTTTCGCTGTTATTAAGTATTTCATCATCAACCACAAAATTGTTGTCCATAATATTTCTCCGCGTTACACTATAATGTCCTTAAAATTAAACTTACGGATACCCTGCGCATAATCCGCCACAATATGTCCGTCTCCGAAAAGCTTGTATTTGTAGGTAACAAGTCCGTCAAGACCTACAGGACCTCTTGCATGAAGCTTAACCGTACTTACACCGACCTCTGCACCAAAACCGTATCTGAAACCATCCGCAAATCTTGTGGAGCAGTTCTGATATACGCCTGCAGAGTCCACAAGCTGCATAAACTGCTCTGCAGTCTCTCTATTCTCAGTAACAATACAGTCAGTGTGATGTGACCCGAACTTGTTGATATGCCAAACTGCTTCTTCAAGTCCGTCAACAGTCTTTGCAGACAGTATATAATCAAGATATTCCGTTGAAAAATCCTCGTCTGTCGCAGGAACGCAGTCAACGATATCCTGTATCTCTTTTGTTCCTCGAAGTTCAACATTTTTCGCATCAAAAGCAGCCTTAAGCTTCGGCATAAGTGCTGCCGCAATATCCTTGTGTACAAGAAGATTCTCTACAGCATTGCATACTGCAACATACTGAGTCTTCGCATCAACGATAATGCGTACTGCCTTATCTACATCCGCCTCTTTATCAACGTAAATATGACAGATACCGTCTGCGTGACCCATTACCGGAATCTTGGTGTTATTCATAATATACTGAACAAATGCGTTGGAACCGCGCGGAATAAGGAGGTCAATCGCATCATGGCAACCAAGAAGAGTATTAATATCTTCTCGCGCCTCAATCTGGAGCATTGAGTTCTCAGGCATTCCTGCCTCCATTGCCGCATTATGTATTGTCTCAAATAAAATTCTGTTAGTATGAAGTGCCTCGCTTCCGCCTTTTAAAATAGCGCAGTTACCGCTCTTTAAGCAAAGTGATGAAATCTGCACCATCGCATCGGGACGCGACTCGAAAATAACTCCGATTACACCAATTGGACATGTCGTCCTAAAAAGCTTAAGTCCCTCATCAAGCTCTCTCTCAAGCTGAATTTTACCAAGCGGATCTCTAAGCTTGATAAGCTCTCTTATTCCTGCCGTAACTTCACTTAGCTTGTTCTTATCAAAGCGAAGTCTCTTAAGCACAGGTGCAGCTATTCCTGCTTCCTCTGCCGCCTTAATATCTTTATCGTTAGCTTCGAGAATCTTATCTTCTGCCGCAAGCAAAGCCTGCGCAATCATCTCCAAAGCATTATTTCTTTCCTGTTCTGATTTTGCCGCCAGCTTCATGCTGTCGAGCTTCATCTGTTTTGCTTTTTCTTGTAAATTCATGTTATCTCCTCCGCATATAATACTCCAAATTAATATTATACAATATTATTGCACGATTTGCTACAAAGATTTTCTAAAAATATAAACATCATGCTCCTTGACCTTTACACTCGAGTCTTATAAAATAATACTTATAATATTACAATATTTTTATAACGGAGCAAATGATGAGCAACAAAAAAACACCCAATAATAATCTGATTGCGTGGTATCCGTTTAATGATTCCTCTGCAATAGGCAAGGACCTTTCCGGAAACAACCACACAGCAAAAGCATGCGGAACAAAAATCCCCCAAATTGAAGAAGTAAAAGGACGAAAGGCAGTGCACTTATTTGGTGGAGAACATGGTGTCTCCTATCTTGAACTCCCTTCTGATATACTTAGCAATGTCAGTGACTCTAACGGTTTAACAGTATCAGCTTGGGTATGTGCCGATAAAGGTACCAATGTATGGGAGCGTATACTGGATTTCGGTAAAAATGCCGGCGGACCATATATATTCCTGACACGTGCACTCCGCGGTGTCTGCTTCTGTAGCGGCGATATTGCTGCGGACGCAATGAAGCAATGCCCCGTAGGCGAGTGGCAGCATATTGCCATGACCATTACCGGAACAAAAGGCGGCACATTAAGCAGTGCCGGCCCCAGAGTCTATATTAACGGAGAACTTGTTGCCGATGGTTTTATCAGCCAGACTTCAAGCGGTGCATACGGTACATACCGCACATGGCTTTCAACCTTAGATGATTCTTCTAATTACGTAAATAACTATATCGGCCACTCACAATTCCCCGCAGATGCCGACTTCTGCGGCTCTATCTCCGATTTCCGTTTATATTCGGACGCACTTAGCGAAAATGAAATTATCGGACTGATGTGCGAATCACTTAGTGATGAACAGATATTAGAACTTGCAAAGAACAAATTCCTTGAGGGTCCTTCGCAAATCATCACAGATAATCTTACCCTTGCAAACGATTTAATGGATGGTAAGGTTAAAATACTTTGGTCTTGCGACAAACCCTCAATAATTGCCCCTGACGGTACTGTTACTGCAGCAAAAGTACCCGTCGGCGTTACTATTACAGCTACACTTACTTGTGGCAAAAGCAGTTTAACCAAAACATATACTGCTTCTGTTTTGCCTAAAAATCTGCCACCATACGAAATCACGATTCACGGAGACAAAGAATCCATTGACATCAGTAAAACCCTGTACGGTCTTTTTTATGAAGACATTAACAATGCAGCTGATGGCGGCATTTATGCCGAAATGATTAACAACCGTTCATTTGAAGCTTTTACGTTTGATACATATAATTTCAGAAGCGGTGAGCACGGAAAATCCACCGGCAGAAACCACTTCCCTCTGAAATTCTGGTTTGGTGACACGGATAAGGTAATCCCGAAAAATCATGATGGATTAAACAAGCATTTGGGAATAAAAGATAAAGATACCAACTCGTATTATCTTGATATTAACGAAAAAGCCACACTGTATAACAGAGGTTTCTGCGATAACAATCATAAGCATTCGATGAATTTCAAGGCAGGTGTCGGTTATTCCTTCACCATTTGGGCAAAGGCCTCAAAAGGTGCAACACTTAAGATTGCTCTTTTAGATGCCAACGATACCCTGATAAGTAATGAAGTTATGCTTGCCTTTAACAAAACAGGAACGTGGAATAAATATAAAGCACCAAAACTAATTGCCAACAGTTCCTGTCTCGGACAGATAAAGCTTGAATTCACAGGCAATGCTTCCATTGACATGGTATCACTTATGCCTGACGATGTTTGGGGTGCTAAAAAAGAAAAATCCTCTCCCAGTGCACATAATAACTTTAAAGGTAATCCCAATTACAGACTTAGAAAAGATCTTGTGGAAACCCTTATTGAGTTACACCCAACATTTTTACGTTTCCCGGGTGGCTGTATTTCGGAGGGCTCGTATATTTGGGAAAATGTATACGATTGGAAAGAATCTGTAGGTGTTGTTGAAGTTCGTAAAGAAAATTTCAATGTCTGGGGCTACAATATGACCATGGGTCTCGGCTATATGGAATATTTCCAATTGGCAGAGGATTTGGGTGCTGAACCTCTTCCGGTCATGGCCTGCGGTGTGCTTTGTCAGGCACGCTCCGACTATGCCAATCCGGCAGGTGGTAAGCTTCAGAAGAAATACATTAAGAATTTTACCGACTTAATAGACTTTGCGATTAGTACGGACTTTGACAATAACAAATGGGCAGCACTCCGTAAGGAAATGGGACACGAAGCTCCCTTTGGATTACATTATCTCGGCGTCGGCAACGAAAACTGGGGAACAGAGTTCTTTGCAAGCTTTGAAATATTTAAAACTGCTATTGATAAATACATGAAAAAGAACTATCCCGGTTACCCTCTTACAATAATATCCACCGTAGGTGCACAGGCAGATGACGTAGCTTATCAGCAGGGTTGGAAATTCCTCGCCGGATACTTGAAAGGCGGCGCAACAGTAACCTTCACCGACGGCGAAAACGGTTATACTAAGGATGTTACCTGGTATACCAAGAATAAGAATTACATGGATACCATTGCCGACGAGCACTACTACCGCTCCAACGAATATTTGTTAGAAAATGCCGACCGCTATAACTACTATTACCGCGAATATAAAAAGGGCATATTGAATGACTCAGGCACATCAAAGGTTTTCGTCGGCGAATATGCTTCTACTGACAAAAACACACTGGCCGGAGCTATCGCTGAAGCTGCCGTTATGACAGGCTTTGAGAAAAATTCCGATGTTGTAAGACTTGCTGCAACCGCTCCGTTATTTAACAAGATTGTGTCAGACGGAACATATCGCTGGACTCCGGATGCCATTTGGTTTGACAACGAAGCTGTATGGAGAACTCCTAACTACTATGTACAACAGATGTTTGCTAAATACATTGGTAAAAAGCTTCTCAAAACAAGCTATTCCACCTATGACCAGGGAGTGAAAAAACTCCTCACACCTCATGGCGGTGTTGTTATCCTGGCTGAAGGTACTTCAGAATTTAAACATCTTACAATTAAATCCGGCAGAAAAATATTGTTTGAGCAGGATTTTAATGCGCAACTTCAAGACGATATAATCCCTATAACCACTGATTCAAAGAAGGGCTTTTTCATAAACCGACCTGATTGGTGCAACTATACCGTAGACGTGACCGTATCCAAAAATTCTGATTCGGACGGCATATATGTAGGCGTGGGACTTGACATCACAAATCCTGAAAAACCGAGTTTACTCGAGTACTGTGTCGGAACCGACCACGGAACAGGACTTAAGGTTTACAAAAACGGCGTAGAAGCCTATACTTTGGGCGATTATTCCTCAAGTGTATTTGCAGGTAACCTGCGTGCATGCTATGCAGAAGAAGTAAAAGGTGGCACTGACTATAATATTACAGTTAATTACGGTGATAAAAACAGTGAACTTATTACTTGTTTCTATCATGATTCTGCTGTTAAGGCCAAAAAAGAAGGCCTCCTTGAGTGTAAGCTTGAAGCTTATAACAGAGATATCTACCACTCTGTTACACAGGATGAAACTCATGTTTATACCAAGCTTGTAAATGCTGATAATTTTTCTAAAGAAGTCTTGCTTAAGCTCGACTCTCTCAATGTAAAAGAAAATGCCAAGCTTGTAGTATTAACTGCAGATAAGGAGCTCGTTAACAAACCTAATGTTAACACCAAAAACTCCGAACTTGTTGTTCCGCTTACCAAAAAGCTTTCCGTAAAGAAGAATTCTCTTAAACTTCTTCTTCCGGCAAACTCTGTAACGGTGCTTGTACTTGATCGAGAGGCATAATAAAACAATTACGGGTAAATCGATATTAACCGATTTACCCGTCTCTTTTTAGAATAATTACTTTTCCTTCGACTCAGCCGAAAATTTTATCTTATTTCTTGTGCATTCATCAATTACTTCCTTAAGCCTAATCATATACTCCGAGAACTTAACCTCTTCACTGCCGTATGTAAGATTCATCTCGTACTCAAGCGGAAGCCATGTGGATATATCCGCCTCGTTATGTTGAATGAGCGTCTCCATCTTATCAAGTGCCTTGTAAAGCTTCGCCTCAGGAGTCTCAAGTGCATTCATCTCTTCAAAAAGAGCAATCGTTTCACTTCTAATCGGCTCCGGCAAGGTATTAAGAAGTTCTCTAAAGACCTGCTCTTCCTTAACCTCATCAGTAATAGTCTTATAAAATGCAGGTATGTCACCGGTTATAGCCTCGCCCATATCGTGCCACATGCACATCCTTATAACCTTATCCATATCAAGCTCCGGAAACTCCTCCTTAACAAGATACGCCATAAGACAAAGTCTCCAGCTATGCTCCGCAACGCTTTCACGTCTGCCGTCAGAAGTCCATGAATGCCTTGTATTGCATTTTAACTTTTCTGCTATGGATAGAAATTGTATAAGTTCTTCGGGTTTCATACTTTATCATACCTTTCATCATACTTTTTATTATTTACACTCAAAAAAGCCCGTAAATACGGGCTTTTTCGAAGCTGCTGACGGGAATCGAACCCGTGACCTCCGCACTACCAATGCGACGCACTACCGACTGTGCTACAGCAGCATCTATACATTTGCGCGAAGCTTGTGAAGTTTGGTTCGTATACGCTGGATTGCATTATCTATGGACTTGGGTGTCTTATCAAGCTTACCCGCTATCTCGACATATCCCATACCTTCAAGGTACATCTGCAAAACCTGCTTTTCGAACGCGCTCAAACATCGCTCAATTTCGTATTCTACCATATGCTTTGCTTCCTTGTCAAGGACTAATTCCTCGGGGTTTGTTGTACCCGGAAAACCGCTGAATGCCACCACAAAA
>JAZNXQ010000099.1:0-3913 GCA_045593945.1 Lachnospiraceae bacterium
AACGGCTATATTGATACCTTCCGCCACTTTTATCCCGATGTGACAGGCGTATATTCATGGTGGTCGTACATGTTCCAATCCCGTGCCAAGAACGCCGGCTGGCGTATTGACTACTTTGTGGTGTCCGAGGATTTGAAAGCCAACTTGAAGGACGCTAAAATTCACACAGAGATTCTTGGTTCCGATCACTGCCCTGTAGAACTTACGATTTTCTAAGAATCTCCTTAAGAAGAATATATCCAAGCGGGCCCAGAAAGAGCCCGCTTATTCCAAATAATTCGAGTCCCAAAAACATCGCTATAATCATTTCAAGGGAACTTACTCCCACGTGTTGTCCCATAAGCTTCGGCTCAAGAAATTCCCTCACAAAATAACAGAGCAGATAAATTATCGTAAGACCCATTGCAAAAAAATATTTCCCCATAAGAAGCTCCGCAAGAATCCACGGCACAAAGAAAAGACCTGCGCCGATAAGCGGAAGCGCATCAAGAATACCGATTATAACACCAAGAAGCAGTGAGTACGGATTACCCTGTATTGTAAATCCGGCTACACAGATAATAGTCGTAATCATCATAAGCAAAAACTGCGTTTTTACATAAGCACTTCCGACGCACGAAAGCTTCTCCCCAATCATTTTTATCTCCTGTGAAAAAATCGACGCGCCGGCACTCTTTTTCAAGTTCTCCCAATCCTTACTTATCAAAAACGCCGTTATAAATACAACGATAATCACTGCAATCGCCCCGATAATCCATTTAAACACTGACACTGAATTATCCATTAGGGCAGGCACCATACTTCCCGCCTGAATCTCCTTATACACAAGCTGCAGACAACCTATAATCGACTCGCTTACACTTCCCTTGTTAAGATGAAGCAAGCCTTCAACATTTTCGCCGATAACATAGAGTTTTTCGAAAACGAGCTCTTCATAGTACTGAAAGTTGTGAATAAAATTCCTAAGCTGCTCCAAAAGCTTTGAGAGAAGCCAGTTCCCCAGTGTAAATAAAAGCACAAGAAAAACAATCATCATTACGGCAGTTCCGATACTACGCTTAATGTGAAGCTTCCGGTGCAGGAATCTTACAAACGGCGAAAGAAGCAAAGCAAGTAAAAAAGCAAATACGAAGGGCAGGATAACCGGAAATACAAATTTGAATAAAACATACAGACCAAGAACGCACCCTACGATAAGGAAGCAGGTTCTGAGCTTTTCTTTCTTTAAATCATCCATTTTATGCCCTCCCTTGCCGTTATGTATTATGATATATTATTTGTCACACGATAGTGTATTATGCACTTTCATTCTTTAAGCTTTATCTTTCCTGTGATTTCAAATTCTATCCTTCCCTTTACAAAATCCTTTTCCTGCGGTACACTCAAATCAAGATTTTATTTTCCGGAGGTAATGACATGGCTATCGCAAAACCCACAATTTTATTTGAAGATGACGCAATCATTGTTTGCGTAAAGCCTTCGGGAATTGCGTCCCAGAGTGCCAAATCCTTTCAACCTGACATGACTGATATTTTAAGGCAACACATCGTTACCTCGACCGGCAAAAAAGGTGAACCCTATATCGGCGTTATCCATCGTCTCGATCAACCCGTGGGTGGTGTTATAGTTTACGCCAAAACACCTGCTGCTGCCGCTTTTTTAAGCAAGCAGACAGCAGAGCACAGTATGTGCAAAAAATATTATGCGGTCTTGGTCGGAAATATTCCTGATACACAAGGAACTCTTACGGATTTTCTGCTTAAGGACAGCAAAACAAACACCTCCGCCGTAGTATCGGAGACTACTAAGGATTCTAAGAAGGCGGTTCTTGATTATAGAATACTCGAAACTATATCTCTTGACAGTGCAAAACTGCTCTCTGTCAAGGCAGTACCGTCAATTGCAGATAATACAGCGCAGAATTCCGATATAACAAATCTGTCGCTTGCCGACATAACTCTTCACACCGGCCGCCACCACCAGATTCGCGTGCAATTTGCTAACGCCGGTTGCCCGCTTCTTGACGACAACAAGTACAACAAAAAACAGACCAAAAGGGTGGCTACCCTTGGTCTGTTCTCATACAGTCTTACATTTATACATCCTCTCTCTAAAAAAGAGGTTTCTTTCGAGTGCGCTCCGGATTATGCTCCGTTTACGTGGTTTAGCACTCTTTAATTTCGCTATTCCTTATTCTTCATCGCGCTCTTACCCCACTTGTATCCCGTTCTTGCAATACCTATCATCATGAGTACGCAGGACACAATCATACACGGGTAAGCAACCGTGTCGGGAATCTCCCCTATAAATCTCTCCCCGAAACGGTCGATTAACGTATATGCCAGCCACAGCATAATACCTAAGAATGCGAAAATATCTACCGAAAGCTTTTTCTTCTTATCGTTCATACCTCGTCTTCTACATTCTCTTGGAATAGATTGCGTTCGCAACTATAAACGCAACCAAGAATAAAATAAGCAATCCGCTTATAACCGTCGTTACCTGCATATCTACAAAAATTCCAACAATCAACACAACATACATTGCAATTATCATAATAGCAAGCGCCGCCTTAAGTGCCTTATCATTGATTGCATTAAGTCTCTCGTCTGTCTCTGAGATTCTTGCTGCCTTTAACTTTGCCTCGTCCTTAAGAAGTCGGTAAAACCTGATTACCTGTAACATTCCCGCAGCTATAAGTCCAGTTCCCATTCCACTGAACATTCCCTGATAAAACTCGGGCACTTTCGAGATTCCTGCGTGTCTTGTGTATTCATTTATCACAAGTATCAATATCCCTGCAATTACCAGCACAATGCTGATTGCAAGTCGTCTCTTTGTTACCTTTCTAAATCCTTCCTCTGTATTTGCATTTACGCTACAAAACGGTCCTTTCATAAATTCTCATCCTCCTCAAAAATAAATACTTCTTCTATGCTCGTTTCAAAAAACTGTGCAATTTTGTGCGCCAAGATAAGCGATGCATTATATTTTCCGTTCTCGATTGATATAATTGTCTGCCTTGTAACGCCCAGCACGTCTGCCAGTTCTTCCTGCGTTACCTTCTTAGCTTTTCTAAGTTCTTGGACTCTTGTTTTCAAATAATCACCCCTTTATTTTCTATGTAAAACTCGCTTTACATTTTTAGTATAGTTTACTTTACATTAAATGTCAAGTGTATTTTACATTTTTCTTTTAAAAAATTTTTTCACTTTTTAGCCCAATACCTAACCTATATCATCGCATACAATCCAAAAACACCAAAACCTCTTATAGCTATTGACAATATCGATGCTGACAACATATAATAAATTAGTAATCTAATTAGAGAGGTAATTACAATGAACGAAAAATTCTTTTTGCGGTTACTCGCAGTCTCATCCGCCCACGCAGAGATGAGCCGCAACGCTTTTACCAAACTCGGTCTGACCGAAGGCCAACCCAAAATCCTCTATATCCTAAGACGAAATGATGGTATTGTGCAGAAAGAACTTGCCGATTATTGCGGCATCCGACAATCCACGCTTACCGTTCTCTTAGCAAAGATGGAAGCCCGTGGCCTTATTTGCAGAGAAGCCTGCTATATCTCCGGTGGCAAACGTGCATTTAAAATTCTTCTTACGGACGAAGGCCATGCCATCGCTGACAGATTGGAAGCGGTTGTAGAAGAACTTGAAGCAAAATGTTTCTCTGGTTTCTCAGAAAAAGAACGTGAGCAGTTACTTAACATGCTCACAAAAGTAGAAGGTAATATAAAAGATGAAAAACAGCAATCGCCTTTTTATAGAAAATATCGCCGTAACCACTCCCGGTGAAAAGGTTATAACCCGACCTCAGATTTACACCGACAGCGAAGCCCTCAAGTGGCTGGAGACAGAATCTCTTTACGGTGAGATGGCTAATGATGACGAGG
>JAZNXQ010000100.1:0-3568 GCA_045593945.1 Lachnospiraceae bacterium
TGCAGTTGCAACTAAGGATATTGAGAGAGAGACTCTTGAGCAGATAAGAGTTGCTAAGCTTGGTAACTCGGATAATTTGAGGCTCGGAGAGAGAGTAATTGCCATCGGTAATGCACTTGGCCTCGGGCAGTCCGTAACACAGGGTGGTATCAGTGCTATCGGAAGAAGCATTACGGTTGACAATGTTACTTTTGACAATATGCTTCAGACGGATGCAGCAATCAACTCAGGTAACAGCGGTGGCGCACTTATTAATGTCCGTGGTGAAGTAATCGGTGTTAATTCAGCTAAGTACAGCTCTACAGGTGTTGAGGGAATCGGCTATGCAATCCCTATTTCATCGGTTGTGGATCTTATCAACGAACTCATGAACCGTGAGACAAGAGAGCTTGTTCCGGAGGATGAGAGAGGTGTTATTGGAATAGGTGGCTATGCCGTAACGAGTGACGGACAGCAGTATTACGGAACTCCGGCGGGCGTTATTATCCAGTATGTAGAGGAAGGCAGTGCCGCAGAGAAGGCGGGACTTCAGCAGTTCGATATTATTACGAAGTTTGACGGACAGAGTGTTACTTCAGTGGAAGATATTCAGGATTTACTTCAGTATTACAGAGCTGGTGAGAAGGTAACAATTACGATTGCATATCAGGAGAATCGTAAATATGTGGAACATGATATAGAGATTACTCTTGGCAAGGCGGCAAATACAAAGTAGATTTGAGGCAGAGGATTTAGTCCTCTGCCTTTTTTATAAAACTCCAGACTACGAAGTTGCATGCACAAACTCTTTCTGGTTGGGCATTGCAAAGTTTATGCAAATGTGGTTTAATTAAAGTAGGTAAAGATTATTATATGCTGGGAATTTAATTCGTCACGGAAGGTGATTTATATGAAGTTATTGGCGATATTTGATTCGAAGAATTATGATAATACGACTTCTGTATTCGAGAAGTATAATCCACGCGCCATTATTATGCGTGATGGAAAGCTTGCAATGCAACGAAGTAAGAACGGCATATATAAGATACCGGGTGGTGGAAGAGAAGGCGATGAATCATTTCTTGATACTCTTGTGAGAGAAGTAAGTGAAGAGACAGGACTTGTTGTCAGAGAGTCGTCAGTTTATGAACTTGGCGAGATAACGGAGATTCGTCGGGATATTTTTGATGAGACAGTCAAATATATTTGTCATTCGTTATTCTATTTTTGTGAGATTGAGGATGAGCAGAGGGAACTTAATCTGACCGCCAGCGAGAAGGAGAAAGGTTTTTATGTCGAGTGGGCAACCCCACAGGAGATTTACGATAATAATATTGCACTTAGTAACAAGCCATGGATAATGAGAGACACGGCATTTATAAAGATGTTAATTGAGGGTGAGGTTGTACTTCCAATTAACAGATGAGAGTTTTTGTGAAATGTTTGCGAACAGAAGATAAGGTAAGAGTCGTAAAAGATTTGGAGGTGATTGCATGGGTATTAACGGATTAGGATACGGAATGTATATGATGCCTGCACAGAGCATGGGTTATGATGCGGTTGTGGGTGCAAGAGGAACCGAGTCAGTAGGCAAGACCGGCGTTGACGCTGCAGGTATGGGCGGCAAGGGCATAAGTGCCTCAGGCGAATGTCAGACCTGTAAGAACCGCAAGTATGTTGATGGCTCCAATGAAGGTAATGTTTCCTTTAAGACACCCGCGCATATTTCACCGGAGAATTCTGCGGCAGCAGTGCGTTCACATGAGCAGGAGCATGTTGCCAATGCAAGAGCTAAGGGAAGTAAGGAGAATGCAGAGCTTGTTTCTGCGAATGTAAGGTTACATACAGCAGTATGTCCTGAATGCGGCAGAGCTTATGTTTCAGGCGGAGTTACGACAACTACGATAAAGTATACCAATGAAGAGAATCCGTATACTAAGATGCAGAAGGCTATGGACGCAGATGCGGTTGCGGGAAGCTTTGTTGATATGGCAGGTTAGAGAGGTAATTATGTTTAAAATAGGTGGTTTTGTGTCCGCCTCCAAGGGATATCTGCATATGGGCAAGGATGCGGTTATGATTGGCGGCAACACTTTTCAGTTCTTTACGAGGAATCCAAGAGGCGGTAAGGCCAAGGATTTGGATATGGAAGATTTACGCGCGTATCTGGAGTTTGCACAGGCGAATGGGTTGGGAACAATTCTTGCGCATGCACCTTATACGCTTAATTTATGCTCAAAGGATGAGTCGATACGGGAATTCGGTAAGGAAATGATGAAGGACGACCTTGCGCGTCTTGAGAATATTCCGGGAACACTTTATAATTTCCATCCGGGAAGTCATGTCGGACAGGGCGTTGAGGTCGGTATAGACTATATTGCAGAGGCACTCAATGAGTTGCTTGTTCCGGAGCAGACAACAACAGTGCTGCTTGAGACAATGGCCGGCAAGGGCTCCGAGATAGGCGGCAGATTTGAAGAGCTTAGAGCAATTATTGATAAAGTGAAATTGCAGGATAAAATGGGCGTCTGCCTTGATACCTGTCACATCTATGACGGTGGCTACGATATAGTAGAGCATCTTGATGACGTGCTTGACGAGTTTGACAGAGTAATCGGTCTTGACAGACTTAAGGCAGTGCATCTTAACGACAGCATGAACCCGATGGGAAGCCACAAGGACAGACATCAGAAGCTTGGTGAAGGTTCTCTTGGGCTTGAAGCAATCAGCAGAATAATTAATAATGAGAGGCTTCGTGATTTGCCGTTTTTACTCGAGACACCCAACGAACTTGATGGTTACGCAAGAGAAATATCAATGTTAAAGGAACTTAGGAAATGATTTCAGGAAGAAAAGGTTTTACTGTAAAACATACGCTTTTTGCGTCATATATTGCATACGTGGTACAGGCAATAGTTATTAATTTCGTACCGCTTTTATTTGTTACATTCCAGAAGGATTACGGACTTACTTTGGAAATGCTTACGCTTATCGTAACCATTAATTTTATAATGCAGCTTACGATAGATGCAGTGTCTGTGTTTTTGATAGACAGGCTGGGATACAGGCTTATGGTAGTGCTGGCGCATGTGACTGCAACACTCGGCCTTGTGGGACTTGCATTTTTACCGGAGCTTTTGGCGCCTAATTATTATGTGGGAATCTTGATTTCAACACTTATGTATGCAGTAGGCGGCGGGCTTATTGAGGTTGTAATAAGCCCTATAGTTGAAGCCTGCCCCACAGATAATAAAGCCACGGTTATGAGCCTTCTGCATTCCTTTTATGCCTGGGGCTCGGCGGCGGTAATTCTTTTATCCACCGCGTTTTTCGCAGTGATCGGAACTGCAAGATGGCAGATACTCGCCCTGCTTTGGAGCATAGTACCCGTAATTGCGGCGGTTATGTTTATAAAAGTGCCTATTACAACCTTGGAAGATCAAGGGCACGGCCACAGCGGTATTAAGGAGCTTATTTCCAAGCCCCTATTATGGTTGCTTATTTTGCTTATGATGTGCGCAGGCGCTTGCGAGCAGGCGGTGGCTCAATGGGCCTCCACCCTTACGGAGCAAGGCCTTGGCGTTTCCAA
>JAZNXQ010000101.1:0-13388 GCA_045593945.1 Lachnospiraceae bacterium
CCGCCCTGCCCACTGCCATATAGGTACAGTTTAGGGCATTGTTGGATTTCCTTGCAACATTTTCAAGTGCAAAGAAGTTCTAATGTTTTTGCTTTCCGTCTTTTGATTTTGTGCCGTTCCGTTAAACTCGCTGGAATTGAAGAAGTTCAGGAATGCAGGGATGTGACATATTTATAATTTATAGTTTTGCGAAGACAACATAGCCCTTTAGCAGAACTTGCTTTACAAATGCTTCGATGAAGCACGCCCCGCAAGTTTTGTCTGAGTAACAAGGTGATTCTGTATTGTTGATATGCCATATACTTATTATCACCTTGTTACGAGTTAGTGGAGGGGCGTGCCAATAAAACATCGAAGCATGTAAAGCCTAGTTCTGCTTAAGGGCGTAGAGTTGCGAGTAAAACTATAAATTATAAATATGTCACATCCCTGCATTTTGAACTTCTAGTCAATTCCAACTCAGACAACTCTGCACGGCACAATTTGACGGAAAGCCTAAAACAAAGAACTTCTAAAGCACTTGTGTTGTCTGCGAAAATCCAACAATGCCCTAAACTGTACCTATATGGCAGTGGGCAGGGCGGGCACAAAAAAGAGCAGAGGATAATGTCCTCTGCCCGAAAAATTTATAAGAAACGCATTCGGTTCTTCTCGTCGTTGTTGTAACTACGCTGGGGTGTCTCGATAACACGCTCTTTGTGATAGGCACTGTTAAGATTGTTAAGTACCCTGCTTTTACAGTGATCGCAGTACTTGCCGGAACGAATCGGCACGCCACACTGAAGGCAGCAAAATTCAGGATCGCCGGCTTCATCAAGTTGCAAACGGTCTTCTCGAATCCACGCTTTAATCTGCTCAACAGATACATCCATCTCTCTTGAAACCTGCATGATACTCACACCACGGTTCTCAGATATGTACTGACGCACCTCATTGTACTTCTCCTCAAGCTTTTTCGTACACTGAGGACACAACCTGTCACTTGTCACTCTTCTGAATAACGAACCACAGCCTCTGCAATTAGTTATATTGAAATCCATAATACCAACCTCCTAGCATTACACTAATATCCTGTTCCTATACACACGCAGGCAAAATACACCTGCTCCACACCCGCCTCACGCAAAAGTCTTGCGCATGCATTAATTGTACTTCCGGTAGTATATATATCGTCTACCAAAATTACTCTCTTTAATTGTACTACATTTCCATTGATTTTGAAAGCACCTTCTATGTTTTTTTGGCGTTCTTTATCATTTAATTTATTCTGCGGTTTTGTTTTGCGAATTCTTTCAATACAATCCGCCCTCATGGGGATTTTTAAAAATTCACTAAGTGGTGCCGCAAGAAGTTCAGCCTGATTATAACCTCGTATTCTACGCCTGCTTTTATGAATCGGCACGGGAATTATTGCATCCGCGCCCCAATCATTCATCACGCCTCCGTATATTCTTATAAGTTCTGCCGTAAAAAAATCCGCATATTCGCGCCTGTTTTTATATTTAAATCCATCCATAGCTCTGCGCATAATGTGATTATATCGATATAGCGATACACCCTTTTCGTAATACATTGTGTGCTTACTGCAATCGTAACAGTATTCCTTGCGCTCATCCCTTAGTTCTTTACCGCAGCGATAACACCTTGATCCTTTTATGTAAGGAATGTTCTCCACACATTCCGGGCAGACAAGCTGCCCCTTAGGCATGACAATATCCGAGCAGATTGGACAACGTCTCGGAAACAGCATGTTTAAAAACACTAACTAATCCCCCATTTCAACTATCCGGTCACAAAGCCCCGAATATCTCTTTTGCTCCCTCGCATTTTCTATCATTTCTTGAAATACCTGCGGAATACCCACAAGGCACACACAGTGCTTCGCTCTTGTAACTGCAGTGTATAAAAGATTACGGCTCATAAGAAGCCTCGGTCCCGGAAACATCGGTATTACAACCGCAGGATATTCCGAACCCTGTGACTTGTGTATTGTAACAGCATATGCAAGTTCCAGCTCTTCAAGCTGCTTGAAAGGATATATAACTGTACGCCCTTCATCAAACTCAACTGTAATACTTTCCGCATAACTGTTGATTATCTTAATAATACCCATATCTCCGTTAAAAACTCCGGTGCCGCTTTCTGTCACTATTCCGTAATTACCCTTTATCTCCCATTCAAGTTGGTAATTATTCTTAATCTGCATTACCTTATCACCTTCGCGGAAAATACCTCCCGCGAATTCATATTCACGCTTTTTGTCGTCGGGCGGATTAATATATTGCTGTAAAATTGTATTAAGCCTCTCAACTCCGAGTGCACCTTTACGGGTAGGCGTGAGCACCTGTATATCAAGCACATCTGCATGCACATAATCCGGAAGCTTCTTTTGAACAAGAGTAAGCATCGCACTAATTATCATATTCGGGTCGTCCCTCTTAAGGAAAAGAAAATCCTTGCTTCTGTTCTCGATGGAAACCTGCTCTCCATTGTTAATCTTATGAGCATTAACTATAATATCACTCTCTGCCGCCTGTCGGAAAATCTTGTTAAGCTTTACAACAGGGAAGCATTCCGACCTGATTATATCACTAAGTACATTACCGGGTCCTACCGACGGAAGCTGACTAACATCTCCTACCAGAATAAGTCTTGTTCCGACCGTAATCGCTTTTAGCAAAGCATATATTAACGTTATATCAACCATAGACATCTCATCCACGATAACAACATCTGCGTCTATCGGATTATCCTCATCTCGCAAAAACTGCGCATGCTCGTTCTCCTCCGGAGAACCATTCATCTCAAGAAGCCTGTGTATAGTTCTTGCTTCATAACCGGTAGTCTCAGTCATGCGTTTGGCCGCTCTTCCAGTAGGTGCCGCAAGAACAACCTCTCTGCCCTCTTCTTCAAAATATCTGATGATAGTGTTAATTGTGGTGGTCTTTCCTGTTCCGGGGCCACCCGTTATGACAAGAAGACCATTCTGCATCGCCGCAACAACAGCCTTACGCTGTTCTGTCTCAAGCTCAATGCCGCCATGTCTCTCTAGCGCTTCAAGTCGGCGATAAATCGCCTCCTCCTGCACCTTAAACGAAACATACAAATCCTTAAGCATTCTCGCAGTATTAAGCTCCATGTAATAATACATTGCAGCATAAACTACCTTCGCGTCCGACATCTCTTTTATAACAATCTTTTTATCGATTATCATATCAACAAGATGCGACTCAAAATCTTCTATGTCTATAAGCAGTAACTGCTTCGTCTGCTCAAGTAAAACCTCAACCGGCAGGCAGACATTACCATCATTTGCCGCCTTAAGAAGAATATAAAGAATAGCACTTCGTATTCTGTATTCCGAATTAGCATATATGCCCATACGACTTGCAATGTCGTCAGCAATCTTAAAACCGACGCCTGCAATATCCTCAGCCATCCTGTATGGATTCTCCTTAAGTATATTGTACATATTAGGACCATAACGCGTATATATCTTCAAGCCAAGATTGGAATTTATACCATACTGCTGTAAAAACATCATGGCATCACGCATTTCCTTTTTCTCAGACACACTCTCCGATATCTGTTGTGCCTTTCTCGGACTTATTCCCTTAATCTCAGCAAGACGCTCCGGTTCCTCTTCAATTATTCTAAAAGTATCATTCTTAAACTTCTTAACGATACGGGCCGCCATAATAGGCCCAATACCTTTAATGGCACCGGAACCAAGGTATCGTTCAATCGATACCATGTCTTCCGGTGCCTCTATTCTGTAGCTTTTTACCTGAAACTGCTCTCCGTACATCATGTGTGTGGAGCAAATGCCTTCCGCAACGATATATTCGCCCTCAGAAATATACGGGAGAATCCCAACCATGGTCTTCTCCTCGTCATCACATATAACACTGAGAACACTATATCCGTTCTCTTCGTTACGAAAAACTATTTTATCAACAAATCCTTCAAGTATATCCATATTTATCAATCCAAATTATAATTTCTCTTCATCTGCTCATAAAGCATCTGTGCAATACCAAAGCTCTCACTCTCAACTGCAGAAGATGCATACTCCTGATACATCTGGTCCTTAAACATATCCAGAGTCTTAGTTGTGGATGATGAATCTTCCTCACTTCCCGGAACCTTAGAAGTCTTCTCAAGTGCCTTAAACACCTGCTCAAGAAAATAAGCTTCAAATTCCTTGCAGGCACCCATGAGTTCTTCTTCTGTTGCCTTGGAATAGTCCTTATCAAGTGATTTATCAAGAGCCTGCGCCGATGCAGATTTGGCC
Source organism: Lachnospiraceae bacterium (assembly GCA_045593945.1). Lineage (GTDB taxonomy): Bacteria > Bacillota > Clostridia > Lachnospirales > Lachnospiraceae > SIG300. The sequence continues at coordinate 4,295 of JAZNXQ010000101.1, forward strand.
TGATCTAAATATGTACTTGAAGTTAATGCACCCAAACCATCAATCATAGGTTATCCTCCTATCTTCTGAGCGAGTTTGCCTGACCCATCATCTCATCCGCAGCCTGAATAGCCTTGGAATTCATCTCGTATGCTCTCTGTGCAACAATTAAATCAACCATCTCGTCAACAACCTGGACATTGGAACCCTCTATATATCCCTGACGAAGCTCACTTCTCTTGATATTCATCATGCCACTCTCAAGCTGTGCATCACCGGAGGCTTCTGTCTCCTTATAAAGACCCGAACCCATCTTCTCAAGACCTGCAGGATTGGAAAATCTCACAATCGCAAGCTTAATGCCCATAGGCTGAGGATTATTCGTCTCATCGGGATAGCAAAGCTCTCCGTCCTTGGTAATCGTTATCTTGGAAGTCTCAAGACTTCCGTCAAAAATAATCGGGCTTCCCTGCTCATCAAGTACCGGACGACCTTCATAATCAGCAAGCATAACACCACCCACGGCAGTTGTTATCTGGAAGCTTCCCGTTCTTGTATAATATGCCTCTCCGTTACTCTCCTGGATGCTGAAGAAACCATCACCGTCGATTGCAAAGTCAAAAGTATTATCGGTCTGATTAAGGTTACCCTGTGTAAAATTAGATGTAATACTTGCATTACGCACACCGAGTCCTACCTGTGCACCGATGGGCTTATTCTCTCCGTTGGCAGATGTCGTCTCCGCCTGAAGTGTCTGATATAATAAACTCTTAAATTCTGCTGATTCTTTCTTATATGCCGCAGTATTAACATTGGCAAGGTTGTTGGAAATAACATCAACATTAGTCTGCTGCGTCTTCATACCCGAAGCCGCTGTCCAAAGCGAACGCATCATAGGTTAATCTCCTCCTTTTATCTCAAAGTACCAAGAGTCACAGTCTGCTCAAGTGACGAGTCTGTCGACTGTATAAACTTCTGGTTGGCCTCGTAATTCCTTGTAATGGCAATCATCTCAACCATCTCCGAAATTACATTGACATTGGACATTTCAAGATAACCCTGATTAATTGTAAAATCGCCTTCCTTCTCAGTTATGCCTTCTACCGGAAGGTACATGTTCTCGCCGAATTTTTCAAGATAATTGTAATCCTCAAAATCAACAATCAACAGCTTGTCCGCGTACTGTCCGTTCTCATAGATTGTTCCGTCATCATCAAAAACAATGTCGGCATCCCTTGAAAGTCTGATATTACCGCTCTCTCCCTGAACAAAATCCCCATCCTTGGTTACGAGATATCCCTCTTTGTTAAGAGTAAACGAACCGTCCCTCGTATAGGTGGTAGATTCCACACCCCGCTTATTCGTGTAGGAAAGTGTAAAAAATCCGCTTCCTCCGATAGCCAGGTCAAATGTGTTCTCTGTCGCCTTAAATGAACCCTGTGTATAGTCGGTGTAATTCTCTCCTATCTTCACACCCAGACTCATAGTTCCTACATTCCTGTCTACATAGCCCTCAGATCCATCTTTCAGCTTGGTCATAAGCATGTCATCAAACGCCTGTGCCGTAGCACCTTCACGCTTATAACCGGTCGTAGACGAATTGGCCAGATTGTTGGTGATTGTATCCAGCCGATGTTGTTGGTTGCGCATACCCGTGTATGCCGTATACAAACCTCTTACCATCCTTCGTCTCTCCTTTACGCTTTTGTTATATTCGGGAACTTCGTTCCCAAAAAAGCTTGCTTCGCAAACTCTTTTATACTAGTAACTGTACTTGCCGCTGTAAACCTCGATAAACTTACCTGTTCCAATAGCAACTGCCGTCATCGGATCTTCTGCCGTCATAGTATTGATACCTGTCTTATCTTCGATAAGTTCTTCAAGTCCCTGGAGGAGGCAACCGCCACCTGTAAGAACAATACCTCTGTCAGCAATATCCGCAGCAAGTTCCGGCGGAGTCTTCTCAAGTACGCTGTGAACAGCTTCAACAATCTGAGAAGTAGTCTCTCTCAAAGCTTCCTCTGTCTCTACAGAAGTAACTGTAATGGTCTTGGGAAGACCTGTAACAAGGTTACGTCCTCTTACATCAAGAGTTGTTACCTCGGGGCGCTTAAACGCAGAACCAATCTTAATCTTGATATCCTCTGCAGTTCTGTCACCAATTAAAAGATTATGCTTCTTTCTCATGTAACGAACGATAGCCTCATCAAAGTCATCGCCCGCAATCTTAATGGATGTGCTTACAACAGTACCGCCGAGTGAAATAACAGCGATATCAGTTGTACCACCACCTATATCTACGATCATATTACCGCAGGGCTTTGAAATATCAATACCTGCGCCGATAGCTGCAGCGATAGGCTCCTCAATAATGGCAACCTCTCTTGCACCTACCTGGTATGTTGCGTCCTCAACAGCCTTCTTCTCAACTTCAGTTACACCACTGGGAACACAAACACTGATACGCGGTTTCTTAAGAATCTTTCTTCCCATGGCTTTACGGATAAAATGTTTAAGCATCTTCTCTGTAACCGTATAGTCAGAAATAACACCCTGACGAAGCGGTCTTACCGCTACGATGTTGCCCGGTGTTCTACCTATCATAAGACGAGCTTCCTCGCCGATAGCTTTAATTTTATTAGTATCCCTGTCAAACGCCACTACTGAGGGCTCCTTCAAAACAACTCCTTTGCCCTTAACATAAACAAGTATGCTGGCGGTACCAAGGTCAATTCCGATATCTGTAGATAACATATAAATGTAACTCCTTTCTCTCCTCTTCATCAATTGTACATTCTTGGTTACATTATATACAATTTCCAAGTATTTTAAAAGAGCTTTTTCAAGAAATTTTCTATTTTGTGGTTCTAAGTTTATATTTAGTTTTTAAAATTTATTTTTATTTTATAACACGGACAAAATTTGTACACATTTGTGCGTTATTATAAATACATGCTTCCTACATGGTTGCATAACTTAACATTTTCATAACTCTTACCCGGTAGCGTGCTGCCGGGTATCCCCCCAACAATTTAGTACTCCTATTTGATAGATTCTCTCTTTGTTTTGGCAAGTGTCGATTAAAAAGTGCGGACATTTCTCCTCTGCATTTTTTAATCGGCATTTGCTTTTTACTTCATCTGCATAACTCTACATCTCCGTGCATACATTGTAAAAATAATATGTACGGGTGAAATGATGAGCAGTTACAGCTACAACATTTTAAAACATAAGCAGATTGAAGACCGGGCAATCGAAATAGCCAATTATATCGTGGAAACCGGTGCTACCGTCAGACAAACTGCAAAAAACTTCGGAATCAGCAAGAGCACGGTACATAAAGATGTCACCGAACGTCTTCCGTCCATTAACCAGGCACTTGCGGAATCAGCGCGAATCGTACTCAACGAGAATAAGGCCCAGCGCCATATACGCGGTGGACTCGCAACAAAAGAAAAATACCTTAACATAAAATGCAATTAATTATCCAAAAGCGGCTCTAACAGTCGCTTTTTTACTTATCTGTTATATTTATCGGCACAATCGGGCAAAATCTTACAAACTTCTTGCAATAAATATTGTTTATGGTAGAATTAAACTTGGATTAGAATTCTTAAAAACAAGGTGGTATACAAGTGAGTAAAAAGAGAAAAGGGACAAAATTTTTAAACGGGAACTATGCATTGCTCCCAATTTTGTTCGTGCTTTGCGTGATTCCTTTAATTATGCGTTTACATATATATTATCCGGGACTTACTATTTTTCCGTGGCGTTCCGATAATCCCACTGAAGTCGATGTATTTCTCTATCATAAAGCAATTGCCCTTATTATTGCAGCCTGCGTAATGCTCTGTATTATGGGAGTTGCGCTTTACAAAGATTATAAGAATCGTCAAAAGAGCCTGCAGTATATAAAAATGAAGCAGGCAAAATGGGTCATTCCGGTAGGATTATTCGGGCTTCTGGCATTTTTGTCCACTCTTTTTTCCGAGTACAGAAGCTTCGGTTTTTCCGGATTTTTAGAGATGTTTGAGTCCGTATGGGTAGTTCTTTCATATTGTATCGTTGCTGTCTATACGTTTTACTTCACAAGAACAAAAGATGACATTGACAATATTCGCAAAGGATTTTTTATATTCCTTGTAATTATATGCGGAATCGGTTTTACACAACTTATCGGACACGACATTTGGGAAACTAAGCTGGGCATGAATATTTTTATCCCAAACAAATATGACCATTTAAAAGACAGCATTAACTTTGAAGTATCGGGAAGCGGTAACCATCAGGTTTATCTTACATTACTCAATCCCAACTACGTCGGTGTTTTTGCAGCATTAACACTTCCAATATCAATTATGTGTTGTATCGGCGGTACCTCACTCGGCAAAAAACTCGCATGGGCCGCTCTTTCCGCAGCTATTTTCTTATGTGCACTCGGCTCAGGATCCAAGGCATTTTTACTTGTACTCGCTGTTGTAGCTACTATCGGAGTTGCAATTTTTGTTATCCGAAACATTAAAGTTTTACCGATTATAACTGCATTTATATCTGTTTTTGTAATACTTGCATCAGCCTATGGTACATACCTTAACATTAACGTTGCGGAATATGTAAAAAACGCACTGACCCCCAAGGAGAATTCGTATATTGTCGAGGACTTTGTAATAGGCGACGAGGGCGCAACCCTTAAATACTCCGACAAAGCGATAACAATCAGTGCATCTTATAATTCATTTACCGGAATGATATTCATCGAAGCATACGACGAAAGCGGTAACAAGGTCAACCACAGCATGGACGACGAAGGCGTTATACGTTTTGAGGATGACAGATATAAAGACATCAGCGGCAAAATATATGTGGACATCAACTCGCTTCCTTTTGTAGTTGAGATTAATGCAGCAGGACATTCTTACCGTTTTTCATATATTAACGGAAACTACACTTATATCAACAATGTATTTAAAGCTGACATTATCGTTCACGCTCCGTCTGCAGTATTTACCAAATACGACCGCCTGTTTTCAGGTCGTGGATATATATGGTCCAGAAGCATTCCACTCCTGAAGGATTGCCTTATTCTCGGCACAGGCGCCGATACTTTCGGTGTTGTATACCCGCACAACGATTATGTAGCACGAACCAATGCCGGATACCAGAACCTGTTTACAACAAAGCCACATTGCCTGTATCTCCAGGCCGGTATCCAGTACGGTGTACCCGCACTTATATGTTACCTTACCTTTATGGTTATATATATCCTGCAATCTATCAAGCTTTGTTTTAAGGCTGATTATAAAGATAGCTACAATTGTCTCGCGCTGGGACTTATGCTCGGAATCATTGGTTACTGTATCATGGGCATCAGTAATGACTCCTGCGTTGCTGTTACACCGATTGCATGGACATTACTTGGTATGGGATATGCACTTAACTATCTTTTAAAAAAAGATAGACAAGAAGCCTAGTTATAACCCAAACAATAAAACGCTTACATTCACAGTACATGAATATAAGCGTTTTTATTATGCTTTATTTTAAAATAAGTACGTTTTTAACGGAAATATTATTAATCGCATCCTTATCAAAGCCATCGTTCTCAGCCTTGATTTCAAGATTCTCAAGCTCAAAATCCGAGAGTCTGTACTGCGATTCATCCTTTTTTACGTTAAAGTATGTGGTGCATTCACACTTGCAATTTCTCATGGTGATATGCTCCGCATATGACAGCGGAATATCCTCGCGTCCCTTCAAATCAAAGAACTGCGTCCACGGATTGATATTAATAAAATTCGTAATCCTTCCTTCTACATTCTCAATCGTAATATATTCATAATGCTGAGGCGTATCGGGACGCATCTTTAACCACAAAAGGTTATTGCCCGTGCCCACCTTAATCCTTCGCACGATAATATTCCTGTTGTGTATAGATTCTGAACCACAGGTAAGACAACCGTGACAGAAGCCGTAAACACAATCCTCCACGATAATTCTCTCGTTCGAACCGTTTTCTTCTGCAGTATCGGCCCACGGACCTTTGCCGCCTTTTAATACGACAGAATCGTCATTTACCTCAAGATAACAGTTCTTTACAAGCACGTCAGTGCACACATCAATATCAATCGCATCGGTGCTTGGCGCCCTCACCGGCTTAACAGGCGAGAAAATATAGCAGTTTAAGTATTTAACATGGTCACACTTATAAATATGTGTCGTCCAAAAATGTGAATTGATAAGGTGTAAATTCGCAATCAGCACATTCTTACAATTCGAAATGTACACAAGTCTCGGCCTCTGCTCGTCCTTATTGGTACACTTATTATTCCACTTTCTTCGAAGCCAAAAAGCCTTCCATGAGCGAAGCCCGTTGCCGTCAATTGTTCCCGGTCCGAACATCGTGAAACCGTCAATTCCGTCAGCATTAATAAGTGCCGTAAAATACGGGCAGGTCTCTCCCTCTATACGTGTCATCCTGACCTCGTAATCGCTGATATCGTCACTTCCCTTAAGCACGCCGCCCTCTGCCACATAAAGATGCACACCCTGCTTAAAAAACAGTGAACCCGTCATGTAAGTGCCTGCAGGAACAACTATTACTCCGCCACCGTTCTCATGCGCCGTGTTAATAAGTGCCTGTATCTCCTGTGTGTGGATTTTGCCGTCATCAAGGATGTTGTATTGTGTAAGTACATACTGCGTTCCCATGTCTTTAAGTTCGGGAATGTCTGTGTTGTAGAACCACTCGGGGATTGGTGTTTTGTCGGGGAAAAATTCTATGTTATTCATTGTTTTCTCCTTTGATTGTTTTTTTAAGTTTCTGAAAATATTATAACACAGTTCTATAACCGATGCCATTGTTTATAGAGTTTAACTTACTATAATAAACAATATATTTCATCTTGACACCCGCCATGCATTTTAGTACGCTCTTATTATATGGTCAAAACACTTTAAGGAGCAAACATGAGCAAAAATAAAATTTCCAAGTTAAAAAATTGGTTGAAGAACAAAGAAGAATCTTCTAATCCCATTGTTCGTTTTATAATAAAAACACTTCGCAAAATTAGTGATATCCTTCGCAAAACAAAGCGCTTTTTGACAAACAAAGAATACCGTTCCGTTGTTTGCATGCAGATATTTCATCCCAAGGATGTACACCAAACCACCCAATTAACATGTTTAAACAGATATCCTGAGATTTTTGCCGCTTGTAAGCAATATTTCCAAGATATCGGCAAAAGCAACATTCGAATTCTTTCCTTCGGATGCTGCACTGGTGAAGAGGTTGTTACCCTGCGCGAATATTTTCCCGAAGCAGAAATCGTCGGTGCCGAGATTAATAAATACAGTCTGGATATATGCCGCAAGCGTAAGCTCGACGAGAAAATAACTTTTATAGAATCCTCACATAAGAACATTACTGCGCACGGACCATATGATGCCGTATTCTGCATGGCCGTATTACAACGCACACCACATGTAATCGAGAAAAAGAACATAACCGATTTAAGCAAAATATATCCGTTCGAGAAATTTGAGAAACAGATTGACGAGCTGGACTCCTACGTAAAAAAAGACGGCCTGCTTATAGTACATATCACGCAGTATGATTTAGGTGATGCGGACATTGCTTCAAAGTATGAAGCTTACGGTGATTACGGGTATAGTTGCGGTTTATTTGATAAAAATAATAAGCTCGTTGGAATCAATGAGAAGCGGAATAGTATTTTTGTGAAGAAAAATGCATAGGAGAAAAAAATTTATGACAAAAGTATTTTTTGTAAGACATGCACAACCACTGCATTCACACAACGATGACAGAACAAGACCTCTAACAGATGAGGGAGTTAAGGATACCTTCATTGTTCTTGATACATTAAAAGATAAAGAAATCGATGTTTTCTATTGCAGTCCGTATAAGCGTAGTATGGACACAATAAAAGAAACCGCACAATATTACCATAAAGAAATTCAAACAGATGAGCGTTTGAGAGAGCGAGAAAAAGGCGCAAACGGAAATGTCCATGGAATGTTTCAAAAAAGATGGGAAAACCACGACTACCACGAAGAAGGCGGCGAGTCGATTAGAATGGTTCAAAGCCGTAATATTGAAGCACTTAAAGAAATATTAGAGAACAACCAAGGAAAAAATATAGTTATCGGCACGCATGGTACAGCATTGAGTTCAATTATGAATTATTACAATCCGGACTTTGGATGTAATGACTTTTTGCGTATTATTGATTGGATGCCATACATTGTAGAATTGGATTTTGAGGGTCAGGTATTAGTTAGTATTAAGGAACTTGCGCATATAGAAAAAGAGTTTAAAGGAAATAACAGAGCGGATAAAAAGTAATTGCTTTTAGTCCATTTTACTCAACTCTACCCGCTCTGCCATAACTCTTATTTTAGATACATCGCATCATATTTTGAAAGAAGATAAACACAATATTGATTCATACTAACTCCCTCTCGCTGAGAATGCTCGGCCAAAGCTCTGTGAAGACTTCTCGGTATTCTCAGTTTGAATTGGCCCGAATAATCATCCAAACTGTTTGGCTCATGAATCTCTATTCCTTCTTCAAGAGCGGCTTCAAGCCATGTCCTTTTGGCATCCAGTGCATTTGTCACTGCACTTTCGATAGTTTCTCCACAAGTAATACAACCGGGCAAATCCGGATAAGAAACCACAAAGCCTCCTTCGTCTTTATCTTCTACAATTTCCATACGATAGGACATAGCCATATAATCATTAAGCGTCTTCATTATTCTTTGCCTCGCTTTCTACAATCTGCCTTACCATTTCTACATAAACTTTTTTAATCGGCTCATGCTTCGGTATTGTGATGGGTTGGCATCCCTGCTTCCTGAAAGTGTAATGGCTACTTCCTGTTCTTGGTGAATGCATCACATAACCACAACTCTCCAATACCTTTCGCAATTCATCAAATCGAAGATCTTTCGACAAACTGCATATACGTGCTATTAGTTTATTCCATTTGGACATTTTCATGCCTCCTATCTATATTATATGTGGTGTCATATATGGTGTCAACATGTTGTGTGCTAATCAAATCCACTTTATTGTTTTTAAGAAATTACAGAAATA
>JAZNXQ010000102.1:0-3059 GCA_045593945.1 Lachnospiraceae bacterium
AACTAATTGATTTTGAATTTTGAAAGGAGATTTTATTATGCAGAAATATGTTTGCCCTTGTGGTTATGTATACGATCCCGAACTCGGCGATCCCGATAACGGAATAGCTCCCGGAACACCTTGGGAAGAAGTACCTGAGGATTGGGTATGTCCCGTCTGTTCTCTCGGCAAAGACGTGTTTGAGGAAGAATAATATATAACATTAAGTAAAAGCCCCCAAAGCATTTAGCTTTGGGGGCTTCCTCTTACATCCTTATTTCCGACTTCATTTCTTGTTTCGCCATCATCTTCCTCAAGCTTAAGTTTTGACGGAACCAGTCCCAATCTTCTACATATTGCAGAATATGTAGTTGTCGCTAAAATTGATGACATTTTGTAGCGCTTCATGGACAAAATAGTCTTAAACACTTCTGCAATAACCATGGGACTTATTTCTTTCGAATCCATATCTTTGTTCACATACACACCTCCTATATGTAAGTCTGTACGAACAAAGAAAAAGTTTTATTTTTTTAAAAATTTTTCTCTATATACAACAAATCCTCCACCGTCGTATCCAAAAGCTCTGCCAGTATAGCAACCTCATAATCCGCCACAAAGCGGATTCCGAGTTCTATCTTAGTAATAGCATTCTGCGTCATGAAATCATACCCTGCCAAAACTGCCTTTATCTCCAAATCCTTACAGGACAGCTTCTTTTCCTTACGAAGCTCGCGTACTCGAATCCCGCATACATTTTTTCTATTCTCATTATACCAAAATGCCTTCATAATATGCCTCCCCTTATAGGATACATTATTCCTAAGTGGAATATTCATCTTGATTATAAGCTGAAACATTGTTACAATTCTTCTTGTTAAGCATATCGGCATAAAATTTTTAAAAAAATAAAACCATTTACCAAGAAAATAAGACTTTTTAATGTAACGCGAAAACAACATTGCAAAAAAGGCAAACAGATATGGACAGAAAAAAAATCAACAAAAACATTGGATACGAAGAATTAAGCGAACTGCTACAACAATATTTTGATAACGGCGATACTCTCGGCGCAATAAAGTATTGCAAAGAATTGGCACGACAAGGCAACCCTTTCGGTTACTTATTTATGGGATTTGTGTACGAGGAAGGACACGGACCGGTTGCAATTAACCTTAGGAAAGCGTTATACTGTTATCAGAAAGCTCAAAGGTTCGGTGCCGATGTGGCACAGGATATCTTTCGTATAAAAAAGAAAAAGAGGATTATCTGATATGGCAATCGATAAAGAACTGGCAGAAGGAATAAAACTATTGCAGAACGGCGACGAGGCCGGCTTTAATATTTTATATTCGCACACCTACAACTATGTATACGGCAGGGCACGCCTCATCATGCAGAACGAGGAAGATGCTCTGGATTTGACTCAGGAAACATATATCCGTGCTTACAAGGGAATCGGTGCGCTCGAAGACATTAATAATGTCTTTGCATGGCTCGGAAGCATAACCTATAATCAGGGCATGACTACACTCAAAAAGAAAAGAGATGTTCTTTTAAGCGAAGAAGCCGAAGGTGTTTTTGATATAATAGAAAACAGCGACTCTGACCTTCAACCCGAAGAATCAGCAGAAGCAAAGGCAACTTCTAAGATAGTCATGAATATGATTAATGAGCTCCCCGAGTTACAACGCGCGGCTGTTATGGCGTATTATTACGACGAAATGCGTGTAGAAGATATCGCAACGGCCTTTGAATGCTCCACCGGCACCATCAAAAGCCGCTTAAACTATGCCCGCAAATTCCTTAAAGAAAAGGTTATGGAGCACGAGAAAAAGAACCATTACAAGCTCTGCTCTGTCAGCCCTGCTATTATTATCGCAGCATTCAAGTCACTTTTTGCATCCAAGGAATATGCAATGGCAGCTACAGCAATAAATTCTACATATACAGCCACTTGCGGTGCGGTTGGACTTGCGCCTACAGCTGTTGCAGTCGGTACGGCTGCGGTAGGTTCATCCGTTGCTGCAGGAACTACTACGGCAACCATTGCAACAGGAACAAGCGTGGCTTCCGCCACATCGGCAGGCTCGGTAGCGACCGCTACAGCCGCTAAGGCAGGTTTGTCTCTTGGAGTCAAGCTTGCTATTGCCGCCGCAGGTGTCGCAACAGTAGGAACAATAGGTGTCGGTACCGTAATATATAATCAGAATAAAAACGAGGCTCAGACAACTACTTCCACCGTAATTTCCGCAACTACCACGGAAGCTCCGACGAATGACACTTCCGAAGAAGACAGTTTTTCATGGGTTATAGAAGGTGATACACTTATAATCAGCGGCAAAGGTGCAATGCCTGACTACTACTCCGTGGATTATCCCATAGAGGAAAACCCTTCACCGTTTGCGGGTAATGATGCCATTAAAAATATTATAATTGAAGAGGGTATTACGAGCATCGGCCCATTTACTTTTGAGAAGTGTCCTGTTGAAAACCTTACACTTCCCTCAACCCTTGAAAAAATAGACTGGGGCGCCTTTAGCGATTGTACCAACCTTAAAAATATTGACTCACTTAATAACATCGCAATTATAGAAGGCGGTGCCTTTGATGGCTGCTCTTCTCTTGAAACCCTTGAAATCCTCAGTAATTCCGTATCGATAAATGCGGAGGCTTTCGCGCACTGCACCTCTCTTAAAACTGTCAAAATAACAGGCTGCACTATGCTTGAAGCTTTTGCTTTCGATGAATGCTCTTCCCTTGAAAACGTAGATATATCCGGTAATTTGACAACTATGAATGGGCATACCTTCTCTCGCTGTACTTCACTAAAAGAAATCGTTCTTCCCTCCGGTATTGCAAGCATAGATCTTTACTGCTTCTCATTCTGTGTATTGCTTGAGAATATTGTAATTCCCGACAGTGTTACAACCATAAATTCATCTGCATTTCAGAATTGCCCGAATTTAAGAAGCATAACCATACCTGAAAGTGTTACTTCCATAAGCCCCGAGGCTTTTAGGGAAAATACCTACCTTAAGACAATCCGCGGAACTAAAGGAAGTGCGGCAGAAGCTTTT
>JAZNXQ010000103.1:0-15173 GCA_045593945.1 Lachnospiraceae bacterium
TTTACCTCTCTTTCGTAATATGTAATAACACTAATTTCCTTAATTCACGTCTTTCATTACTAATTCCACCATGTCACAGCCCCAAACCTCAATTTCCTGTCATAAATTTGGTATAAAAATCCTCTCTCAAACTCCCACACCCCTTGATTTTCCTGCATTCTTGCGAAAAAGCAACTTCTTGCCGTGGCAATGCATACTCTCCCCCTCAACCCCCTCACCTTATATAACGACCAACTCGCCTTTTTCACTTCAATTTTCCCCATTTTTCCTTATTTTTCGACAAAAAAGCCACAGCTTTCGCTGCGGCCCAATAACCACTGTATTTCACAATATTTTACCGTATTAACTACTCATACCCACGGCATCTTCTCCGGCACCAATCTCTCTCCGGGCTGCTTTGCCGCCTGTTGCATAAGCATCGACACATACGCGTCCTCGAGCGCCTCTGCCATCGGGTACACCTCTGTGCCGTTTAAGATGTAATCGCGCATATCGAACATCATCGAACCGATTGCGTACTCATCCTGTCCGTTGTCCATCACTATAAAAGGATTCCAATCCCTGCTTTGTCTGCGAAGATCCTCTGTGTCAAGGCAGGCATATCTGGGATTCAGATAAACCTTTACTTCCTTTGCCACCGGCAAATGATTCTCATCCACGTAGCGGAGCATCGTGTCGTTCCACTCACCATTCTGTCCCTTGACGCTTAAGTGTCTGGCGCGGATAAAAGAATGATACTGCACGCCGCACCAGTCGTAGTGCGCTGCCTTGCCATTTGTAAACTGCAGGACATTAACTACTCTTGTATAATCTGCCGTACTGCCGTCCGTGATTGCACCGTATCTTGAATCGGTCTCTGTAACCGTATGTTTGTAGGGCATTCCCGTAACGTATTCAAGCTTCAAATCCATCGGATTCTCAGGCTGAAGCATACGGCGAATCATGCTGACACCGTGGTAACCGTGCGCCAGTGACAAATGCACCATATGCGGGTCGCCAAGCTTGCCTTCAGCGATTGCTTTGAGGCCCGCTGCCATAAGCGGATATCTGTGGTACTGCTCTGCAACCTGAATCTTGGCACCGCCCTGCACCATCGCCCAGAGCTCTTTAAGGTCTTCTATCGTGCCTGCCGCAGGTGTCTCCGTAAGAATCGGGTATCCTTTGCCGGCCCATTTTTTAATATATGCGAAGGAATACGGCGACCTGATTGCCACAACGACAAAATCCGGCTTTGCTTCGTCGCAAAGCTCCTCTGAGGTCGTGGACGGAAGTCCGTACTTTTCCTTTAATTCCTGTGCTTTTTCTTCCGAGCGGCACAACATGTATTTTAATTCAAACTGCTCCGGGAACTGTCTCGCAATCCTCGCAAAAAACAAAGATCTCCAGCCGGAACCCACAATAACAAATGATAATGGTTTCATTAGCTCCTCCTTAAATACTCCTCGAGCGTCTTCTCAAGCTCCGCAAAATTTATAGGCTTGGAGAGGAAGTTATCGAAGCCTTCCGCAAGATATTGCTCTCGCATGCCTTCGATTGCATTGGCAGTCAGAACAACTACCGGTGTACTAAGATTCACATTATCCTTATCATCACGGATCATGTGCAGTGTCTGCACGCCGTCCGGCTCGGGCATCATGTGATCCATCAAAATCAAATCGTATTTTTTCTCTTTTGTCATGTTAAAGCACTCATTACCACCGGTCGCAAAATCCAACTGAATCTTGGACCGTTTCAAAAGTGCCTCAACCACTTTGAGGTTCATCTTGTTGTCGTCGACAACAAGAACCTTGGCATCCGGATAGCAAATCTCCTGCTTTTGCGGTGCCTCTGCGACAGACTTACGTTTTTCGCCAAGCTTACCCATCGCTGTCATATCTATTATCTCCTGCGGAATTTCAACAGTAAAACAGCTGCCTTCGCCGTATACGCTTTGCACCCTGATGTTACCGTTCATGCAGTCTACAAGCTGTTTTGTAATATTGAGTCCCAGGCCGCTTCCTTCTATGTAACGGTTCTTATTAAGTTCAAGACGCTGGAAGCTGTCAAATAACTGCTCTAAGTCTTCCTTCTTAATTCCCTTGCCGGTGTCTGCCACTGACATAATAAGCACAAATCCGTTCTCATCACGGACACCCTGCACGGTAAATTCAACGCTTCCGCTATCTGTATATTTTATGGCATTTGACAGAAGGTTATTAAGAACCTGCTTAATACGAAGCTCGTCGCCCTTTAATACTGCGGGCAAAGTTTCGTCAATATCCAGCTTAATCTCAAGATTTTTCTGCTTTGCACGGTCCGCATTCAACAAAATCACATCATTGAGCATAGTCGCGAGAGAATACTTATCCTCCACAATCTTAAGCTTGCCGGCCTCTATCTTGGAAAAATCAAGCACATCATTGATAAGGCCCAAAAGCATCTGGCTTGCCTGTCTGATATTGGTTGCATACTCACCGATTGTCTCGTCCCTGTTTTCTCGCAAAATCATTTCGTTCATACCGATTACGGTATTAATCGGCGTGCGGATTTCATGCGACATGTTGGCGAGAAACTGTGCCTTGGACTGACTCATTGCGATTGCCATCTGCTTCTCTTTTTCAACTTTAAGCAAATCTCGTATGGTCTTTAAGCCCGCCGAGAACAGCAGTATTACAAGACCGAAACACAAACTGATTCCGTTAACTACCGTATCTACCACATATGTCAGTGCAATCTCGAAAACACCCGCTGCCATAAGTATCGCAAAGCCGACCGCAACCTCTCTGTACTCCCGCACATAGCCCCTGACGATATCAAGCACGGCAGTAACTCCCATGGTAACAATAAGCACCAAAATAATAATATGCGAAAATGTCATCGTTTCAAAGAAATCTTTTATGTTCAAAACCTGAAGCAGTACAACCGCCACATAATTTATCGCGGTACATATACCAATCACCATATAAGCTTTTTGATATCGTCCCTTTTGCACACTGTTAACATACGATAAGAAAGGGTACGGTAAAAGCGCAACCATTAAAAAGCCCATAAGCATGGCAACTGTACTGTTTGGTAATACAAACTGTCTTATCTTGGATTCAACAAGCAGCCACATTGACGCAATCAGAATAACCATTCCGAGATATAATACCTCTATATCCCTCTTAAAGAAAATCTTTACAAACACACTGCCCGCTATTACAAATACGGCTATAATAAACATAAATGCCGCAACAACGGCAGACGGTGCGTACTTCCCGTAAAAGTACTGCTTTATGTCCGCCAAATCGCCCTCATATATGTCACTCACAAATCCGGCGTAATTGGAATCGCTCATAAATTCAATACGAAGCTGCTTGCCGGCGTCGCTTTCGTATATCGGGAAAAAGACATATGTCATTGTACTTGTCTTGCCAAAAGGCTGGGTATCAAGAGTTGAATACTCCTTGCGAAGCTCATTACCCACAAAAATGTTAAGCTCCTGCTGCATGCTTCGAACACAAATCCATGTATCCTCTGTATCGGACGCAAGCGTTGTAACAATCGTTACCCATTCACCCTTCTTGGTTTCACAGTTTCCGGGAACCTCTATCGGCACCTGATTGCCGTCTTGCATCACCTGCGACCATTCTGCCTGAAAATCACGGCACTCTCCGTGATCAGAGACATTTTCCCTCGGCAAAAATACTTCTCCCAATATGAAAAAGAGAAAAGCACTTATCATCAGTACTCCCAAAATACACTGTGTAAATTTCATTACATTACTCTTTTGTTTTTTCATGTTACTCCCCCTGTTAACACTTTTATATCCTTTAGTTACACCCGCTCGGGCGCAAACCCATCGAATATAATTATCTCAAACTTCTCTAAAGCTCCTTTGAGCTCCTCCACACTCTTAATCGTCCATGCAGCACCGATCACCTTATACAGCCGTCTGCACAATCTGTACGATAACTGCCCTGCGTATTTATGATTATACGCGATAAAATCCGGCCTGCAAAAAAAGTTAAAAAGCAGATTGGTCATAACAAATCTGTCTATCACTGTCTTGCCGATTCTGTCCTTAAAATAATCGGTCGACAGCTGTCCCCGAATTACCTGAGGGCGATGTTTCCTGAACCATCTTACAACAAACGGATTAAAGGATTCTATACAATACCTGCCCTTATAGCCGTCAAGTTCCTCTGCCACCCTCTCTACGGTACGTACATACCCCCTAGGAGCCTTTATTTCGACGATTAAGGGCACTTTCCCGTTCACAGCCTTAATTACCTCGCTAAAGAGTAAAATGCGCTCATTTGAGCCGCTAAGCGTGTAGGCGCGTAATTCTTCGTATGTGCACTCAGACACCTTTTTTGCCACACCACACATCCTGAGAAGTGTTTCGTCATGAAAAACTACCGCCTGACCATCTTTTGTGAGTCTGACATCCAGTTCAATACCGTAGCCTTTCTCCACGGCCGCAAGGAACGCAGGCATTGAGTTTTCCGGCACATCTTCATTGTTAAAAAAGCCCCTGTGTGCAATATACCTGTCTCCAAAAGCCTTCACCATCTCCCTGCGTCCCGTATTCGGATACAGACAAAGCAGATAAAGGCTTATTATGATTATTAAAACTAAAACTATACCGATTATAATTTTCATTATAAGTATTCATCCAAACAATCATGTATCATTTCTGCTGTTGCAGGTTTTAAAAGATATCCTGCCGGATTAAGTTCCATTGCAGCTTCCATTTGTGCCGCATCCTTTACTCCCGTAAGGAAAAATACCGGTATTTCCTCTGCTCCCGGTACTCTGCGGATAAGCTGAAGGGTCTGTCTGCCGTCATGTACCGGCATATCATAATCAAGGAAAATTATATCCGGAATTCTTTTTGTAATAATTTCAAGTGCCTGCATTCCCGATGTTGCAAGCAACACATCATACTTGTTTTTAAGCATCTCTTTGAGCACTCTTATCTGGAAAGCGTTATCGTCAATAAACATAACGCACTTTTTTGATTCCTCTTTTTCCTGCTCTATCATGATACTCTCCGGCTGCTTTGCACATATCATTCTGCTTATCTTTTCATGAATTCTCACTGTAGATGCCGGAAGTTCAATTGATTCAAAAGGTGCTTTTTTCAAAATATTACTGAATACCGCCGGTTCGTCATATGTTTCAAGACACAAAATCGGGATATTGGAATAATGCTCTTTTAACTCATAAAATACATCAATGCTGCTTTCTTCCAACTCGAGAAGACTGACAAGAATCAAATCCGGTTTGTCAAGATTAAGCATTCCTCTCATAAGCTGCGGATTATCCACACATACCTGAATACTGAAATGCATTGACAAATATGCAAATACCTCTTCAAAAAATTTGTTAAACCTTCCCACAAAAAAAATCTTCTGCATTAGTTTGCTCCTCTTATATCTCTTATTTTATCAAGAATTTCTATTGCTTTATCTGTTTCCAGATTTAATATCTTTTCAAGCAGTTCTTCCACATGTGGCTGCAAATTCTCCGGATATTGATACTTACCAATCTCTGCGGCAACAAAATCCGCCGTGTCATAATTATGACTTGCAAGTGCCGGCCTAAGCATATCAAAGTATGCCATCTGCATGCTTCCCGCAGGTTGCTTCTCTTCTTTTGGAAGAATTGTCGCGATTCTGTCCCTGTGCTTGTCTATCTCGTCGATAAGAATGGGGTGCAGTGTACACAGTCGCTCTGTATCGCCATCAATTGCCGCTACCTCCGACATTCTCGCAAGCTTTGACAAAAGAAGTGCTCCGACCGTAGCCGCCGTACTCTTTAACGCATGCACCTCTATCCTGTAATTGTTAAACGACTCTTCCTGCGTTATCGTTTCAAACAACAATATCAACTTCTGCTTTAATATCTTAAGTGAACCGTAAAATTCTTCAAGAAGCTGTCGCAAAATCTCTTTGTCGTTAAGAATTCCGAGTGCATAATCAAAATCAAATTCCTTAAGCGCAGGAAGATTATCTTCACTTTCTTCCTTGGGAGGCTCCTGTGATACGGATTCTTCCTCACGCTTAGATTCTCCAACCATAAGATACTCAACAAGCATTTTCTCAAGCTCTGCAGGATTTATCGGCTTTGAAAGGAAATTATCGAAGCCGATTGCAAGGTATTTCTCTCTGTCACCCTGTATCGCATTAGCGGTAAGCATAATAATCGGCACGCCCTCGCACAGCTTTTCTTCTTTGATTATTTCAAAAGTCTCTATACCGTCCATCTCCGGCATCATATGATCAAGGAATACCGCATCAACTTTCTGCCTGCATAATATTTCAAGACATTCCCTGCCGCTTATCGCCTCTAAAATCGTAAGCTTTGTATGTTTAAGAAGTGATTTAAACACCTTTAAATTCATACGGTTATCATCTACAACAAGAACTGTCTTGTCTGACGCAAAATTACCGTCAAGGCTGCTTTTTTCTTTATTTTCTTTAATCTGTCTCGGCTTAAATTCTCCGAGCGGTGTCTCATCCGTTATGGTCTGTACAAGGTCAAAATAAAATACACTGCCCTTGCCGTACTCACTCTCTATATGAAGCTCGCTGTCCATAAGCGTAAGGAACTGCTTGGCAATCTTCATTCCGAGTCCCGTTCCCTCAACATTCCTGTTATGTTCCATATCAAGACGCTGATATGCATCATATATCTTGTTAAGGTCATCCTTTTTTATTCCTATGCCCGTATCCCTTACGGAATAACGTATAACTGCATTATCTTCCTCATTAAGTCTGTTTGCCGAAAATGTTATGGTTCCTTTTTCTGTATATTTTACGGCATTGGTAAGCAGGTTAAGAAGTACCTGTTTTATACGTTTATCATCGCCGCACAATCCTCTCGGCAAATTCCTGTCTACATCAAATTTAAGCTTAAGGTCTTTTTCCCTGGCCTTTATATAAATCATATTATACAACTCATCAAGGAAATTCTCTGTACGGTAATCTATCGCCTCTATCTCCATCATACCTGACTCAACCTTGGAGGAATCCAGAATATCGTTAATGATGTTAAGAAGTGCCGTCGTCGAATTCTTGATATCATGTGCATAACTGCAGATATCCGTATTATCGCTCTCGCGGAGTATCATCTCGTTCATACCGAGCACCGCATTAACCGGTGTTCTTATCTCATGTGACATTCTCGCAAGGAAATCTGACTTGGCATGATTGGCTCTCTCCGCCTCTTCCTTGGCCTTTTGAAGCTCTGCCGTAAGCTTGGCACGCTCAACACTACCGCTCACGATACCTACTATACTGTTACAAACTGCCATATAGGCAACATATATAAGGCATCTCGGAATAACAAAAAAGAGCAATAACGAAACAAACACATTATCATTTACCTGTGTCAGCAAAAATTGTCCGCCAGACGAATGATTTTGAAGACTGCTGCTTGTAAGAAGCGCCATATTGGCATCGCAAAGTCCGAAATAATAACCTCCGTACACTACAATTACCGTACTGACTACAGTCGAAATATATACAAATCTCATTATCTTCCTTGAAGAGTACAATGTAGTGCAAAGAAAAGGCAGAATTGACACCAAAACAACATGGTATGTAGCCGTAACACCCATCAATGTATATACCATCATTATACTTACAATTATAAAATATTTTAATTTCGGGCCGGAAGTTTTTCTATATGCGAAAGATATCGCCAAAAAAATAATTAACGACGGAACAAAACCTTTCGCCATTATGATTTTGTCAATTGTAAACACACCGAGCATATCCAAAATAAATGATGAAATATAAATCAGCATGGATACCGAAAAACATTTCATAACATATTTATTGGCAATCGATTCCCTGTCTTCAATATATACGGTTATATCGTCTTTAATAATGGGGTTTTCCATGACATGCCTCCCTGTTTCGTTTATTCTTCTGCTTTATTTAACTCCTCAAACAGGTCCCTGACCGTCGGTGCGTTCTTTGTAAGCTTCTTGATACTTAACTCCTCTGCCTTGTTATTGGCAAGACGCAGATTATTCTCTGAAGACAGAAGCGCCGCCTTAGTCTTGTTAAGATGGTCTATTGTCTTATCTATCTCATCAATCGCCTGTCTGAACTTATCGCTCGCAAGCTTGTAATTACGCGCAAAACCGTCCTTGAAGGCATTCATATTCTCCTCAAAATGAAGGATGTCTATCTGCTGGTTTCTAACCACCTGAAGCTCCCTCTGATACTTAAGGGAATTAAGTGCCGCATTACGAAGCAGCGTAATCATCGGAATAAAAAACTGCGGACGGATTACATACATCTTGTCGTATCGATAGGAGACGTCCACGATTCCGTTATTGTAAAACTCGTTATCTGCCTCCAAAAGTGACACGAGAATCGCATATTCGCAGTTCTTTTCGCGACGGTCTTTATCAAGCTCCTTAAAAAAGTCTTCGTTCTTATGCTTCGTGGCAGTGGTGTCCATCTCATTCTTCATCTCAAACATAATCGAGATAAATTCTGTGCCGTCTTCATCGCTCTCTCTGTAGATAAAATCGCCTTTACTGCCTGTCTTGGCATCATTATCTTTCTCAAAATATGCCTTCGGGAATGCCGTCATTCTGATAGCGTTAAATTGATTAAGACAGTGCTGTTCAAGGCTCTCCCCCACCATCTTCGTAGACTGACGTGTCTTAAAGTCCTTATAATACTCTATCTGCTCGTCCTTGCTCTTAAGCTGTTCCTCGTATTTCTCCTTAAGGTTCTTCTCTTTAAGTTCACTCTCCGTCTCTTTGTTATCAAGCTGGCCTTTTAATCTTGTAATCTCGGTAGCCTTCTTGGCAAGCTCCTCATTTTTTTCTTCAAGTGCCTTTGCTATGGCAAGCTGCTTCCTGACCTCATTATCCTCAAGTTTCGCCTTAAGTAATTCTATCTCTCTATCCTTCCCTGCAAGCTCTCTGTCTTTGTCTGCAAGGGCTTTATCTTTCCCGGCAAGCGCCTCTCCGTGCGCCTTATCCTGTTCCATACGGGCAAGCTTAAGTTCATCTTCCCTGCGTTCTTCAAGCTCCTTACGGCGTCGTTCCACTTCCGCCGCAAATTCCTTATCACGTACCTGCTTGAGAAGCTGTGCATATCCTGTCTCGTCAACCTGAAAAACCTCGCCGCAATTCGGACATTTCATTTCCTGCATAAACCCACACCCCTCTTTATTTTCAAGCTTGTTCTTATTAATATTTTACTGCTGTCCATTATTATATAAATCATAACAAACTCTGAATAAAAAGTAAATCTTTAACAATAAAAATAGCCCCAAAAGATACTCCTTTGGGGCCATTATATTTACAAAACTACCGTTACGTATTTAATTACGTGTAATCTTCTCAATTGCAGCAAGAAGATGTGCTGACTCAAACGGCTTAACGATAAATTCTCTCGCACCGCTCTCTATAGCCTTAGCAATAATTGCAGGCTGTCCGACTGCTGAACAGATAATAATCTTTGCCGCAGGATCAATTACCCTGATTCTCACAAGCGCTTCTATTCCGTCAGTACCGGGCATTGTAATGTCAAGAATAATTACATCAGGCTTAAGCTCCGTAAATTTACGGATTGCCTCTTCACCGTCTGCCGCTTCTCCTATCACCTTATGTCCTGCATCCTCTACTAATTTTTTGATGGATGCACGCATAAACATCGCGTCATCTGCGATTAAAATATTAGCCATTTATTCCACCTCTGTTGTACATTATATTTTGCTTCTCCGAAATGTAAGTGCTTACATTTACCTACACTAACGATTTTACTCCTAAATACGCGAAAAATCAACGGTTTATTTCTATCTTCTCTTATGATAAAATATTAATATATTTTTTTATGTATTTTTTCTGCGAAAGGAACCTTTTACCATGAAAATGCTTTGGAAATTAACAAAAGAAGCCGCCAGATATAAAGGGCTTTACATACTTGCGATTCTTTCGACCCTGTTGCTTACGGGAGTCAATCTTACCGCACCCAAATTACTCTCTAAAATGACCGGAATTGTCGGAAACGGTGTGGATGCACAGACACTTAAAAGCATCGGTGTCCTGGCGTTGTTACTGCTTATTCTCTACCTGCTTCGTATTGTTTTTCGCTTTTTAAATAATTATCTTGCACATAAGGCGGCGTGGTACCTTGTAGGCGACCTTCGTGACAGACTTTATAACAAATTGCAAAGCTTGGATTTAGGCTTTTTCCATGATAAACAGACAGGCGATTTGATGAGCCGTGTTGTTAATGATACACGTGATTTTGAGCTTTTGTATGCGCACATGATTCCCGACATGATTACTAATCTTGTAACCTTCGGCGGCGTCCTTACAATTTTGCTCATTACTAACTGGAAACTCGCTCTTATTACATGTTTTCCGATTCCGCTCATCCTTATTTCGGGCGTTATTTTTGCCAAAAAAGTAAGACCGTTTTTTAAGGCTTCCCAGAAATGCATGGGCGAGCTCAATGCCAAGCTTCAGGACAATCTGTCCGGTCTTCATGAGATACAGTCTTTCGGACAGGAAGCTTATGAGGCCGACCTTGTAAGCAAAAGTAATTTCGAGCAGGTCCGTGCAATGCTCCGTGCTTTAAGAGCCAGTGCTCTTTTCCATCCAAGCGTAGAATTTGTTTCTTCCATCGGTACGGTGCTTGTCGTTGCCGTAGGTGGCTATCTTGCATATATTGAACAATTATCCGTGGAAGATATCGTTGCATTCATGCTGTATTTATCACTGTTTTATGCTCCTGTTTCCGGCCTTGCAAGCTGGCTCGAAAGTCTTCAGCAATCACTTGCCGGTGCAGAGCGTGTAACCTTGATTTTAGACACACCCTCTGCTATTGAGAATGCAGAGAATGCCAAGCCTTTAGAAAAGGTAACCGGTGAAATAACCTTTGAAAACGTATCATTCCACTACAGTAATAAAGTTCCCGTATTAAAAGATATTTCTTTTACCTGTAAGCCCGGAATGATGATTGCCCTTGTCGGTCCCACAGGTGTCGGCAAAACTACCATCACCCAGCTTATTTCGAGATTTTATGATCCTGTGAACGGTCGTATTCTCGTAGACGGTCAGGACATTAAGGATGTGACTCTTGAGAGCCTGCGTAACAATATTTCTCCTGTTTTACAGGATACTTTTCTTTTCCACGGCACAATTGCCGACAATATCGGTTATGCTAAGCCCGATGCCACAAGGGAAGAGATTATCGAGGCTGCCAAAGCCGCCAATATTCACGAAGATATCCTGCACATGCCTGATAAATATGAGACTCAGGTCGGCGAGCGCGGTCTCCGTCTCTCCGGCGGACAGAAACAGCGTGTTGCGATTGCAAGAGCAATTCTTCGCCAGTCTCCGATTATTATTCTCGATGAAGCGACTGCTTCCGTCGATGTAGAGACTGAGAGACATATTCAAAGTGCTATCAACAATATGGCCGGCAAACGCACCATCGTTGCGATTGCGCACCGCCTTTCAACCATCAGAAATGCCGATTTAATCCTCGTTGTACATGAGGGTGAAATCCGTGAACAGGGAACTCACGACGAGCTTTTGGCCCTTGACGGACTCTATGCCCGCATGTTAAAAGCGCAGTCTTAAATATATTTTGTTATTTATATCCGGAGGAAATTATGAAACCCATTATCCGCAAAGAAAACGTTAAACCGTTATTTGAATCAAGATTTTTAAGAGTTTTTGATTTGCAGTACGAAGAAGGTAAGCATTACTTTGATGCTACCAGAAGACCTATTGAGAACATTGTTGCGACAAAATCTGACGAAGAATTTAAGGCAATGCTTCCCGATGCAGTAACCTGTGTGGTTATCCTGAAGATTAAAGATGAGGAACCGAAACTCCTCCTTACCAAAGAATATCGCTATCCAACAGGGCAGTTTTTGTTAAGCCCGCCGGCAGGACTTTTAGACCCTGAGGATTCTCTTGAAGCTTCTCCCATTCTTGCGACTGCAAGACGGGAAATTCTTGAAGAGACCGGAATTACTCTTGGTGATGAGGATTCTCTCTTTGTAATCAATCCTTTGCTTTTCTCATCACCGGGCATGACGGACGAGAGCAATGCCTTTGTCTGCGCCGTTATAAGTCTTGACGACACCGCTTCCCTTTCACAGGACGGTGCTGTCGGAAGCGAATGTTTTGACGGATTTATGCTTCTTTCCGCAGACAAAGCCCGCGCTATTCTTAAAGCCGGCTGCGACCCCGACGGAATCTATTATTCGGTTTATACCTGGGGCGCACTCATGTATTTTATTTCTGATTTATGGAGGTAATGTGCCATGTTATATCATTATACCGATTTTGCCGCATTTGACGGTATTATCCGCTGTGCGGAGCTTCGACTTAACAACATTCTTAATATGAACGACGCCTCTGAAATGAGACTTTTCATGAACGGTATCTGCAAAGCCGTCCTTGAAAAACTCGAAGCAGACGGCGAGACCGACAAGCTTCGCAAAGCCGAGAACTTTTTCAAAAAAGAACTCCAGAAGGAATTCCATTATTCAGCCTATGCAGCCTGCTTCTCTAAATACCGTGACGACGCTTCCCAGTGGGAAAGATACGGTCACTTCGGGCAGGGCGTTTGTATCGCTTTTCATGAAGAACTTATGGAAAAAATGATTGGCGGAGCCATCTTTCTTCAGGAAGTGTTCTATCAGGAGGACATGCGCGAACACCGCCTTGTGGACGAGTTCTACGAACTTATAAGCAATTCCGCAGATTTCGCCAAAAGCACGCCCAAACTCCAGGCTCTCATGAATGACGCCTGGGTACAGTCCGCTGCCTTCAAGCATCCCTCCTTTGCGAGTGAAAAGGAGTCCCGACTCGTCGTTTCCCCGTTTATTTCGAACGAATTCGCAGTCGAGCCCAAATATCACGTAACCATGGACCGTATCAAGAAATACTACCCGCTCAACCTCAACAGGATGTGCAGTAAACTCAACATGCACCTCTCCGACCTGGTTGGTGAAATCATAATCGGGCCGACCTCCTCACAGTCCATTCCCATCCTTCAGGACTACCTTGCAGATTGCGGACTCAACGTCCTCAACAACAAAATCTGCATGTCGAATTGCCCTCTCAGAAAACCTACATCATAGTATATAAAAGGCAGCTGCAAAATAATTTTGCGCTGCCTCTTAATTTATTATTTATTCCATATAGAGTGTAATGTCGTCCATCGTACCCCAGCCGCCGCCGTCACATTTTACTGCAACGCCTACGGTAATTGTATCGCCTTCTTTAAGGGAAATTCCGCTAATTACGGGCTCCTGCCAGTTAAGCCATCCGTTAAGGTTTACGAGTTCTGAACGTGTCTCTTTGCCGTCTACGATAACGTAGAGGTAGATTTCAGCATTACCTACGTCACCACCCTGAATACTAAAGGTTGCACCGTAGCTTCCTGTTGTAGGAGCGATTACACGCTGCTCAACTCTAAAGTCCTGTGCATTAGCATGCCAGAAATGTAAGCTTGTCTCGCCGCTTGTTGCCTCGCCTGCCTTAACCTGGTAGTCGGTAGGATTCGGGCCGTTACTTGATATGCTCCACATACTTCTGTCCTGACTTTCAAAACTGGGATTTACAAGTAAGTTGCTGAAAGGAATTGAAACCTTACAGGTTACCTTGGTTCCGTCCTCTATCGTTCCGTCTATAATATATCTTCCGCCCTGGTTAGGATTGATAGCTGCTACCTGCGCTGCATCCCATGTTACCGGAACATCTTTTGAAAGCGCACGGTTGTTATATATTGCAGGAACTGTTGTAGGCATTACAAGCTTTTCGCCTGTCTTAAGGTTAACTTCAACGTTCTTTACAAAGTCAACTGCCGGCTCACAGATTGTACCATACTTCAAATACTTGAATACATTAAGTGATGCAAGCGGCTTACCGTTAAAATCAAACATTGCCTGATTATCCCATGAACTTCCGCCGTAATAAACACCTGCATCTTCCGGATCATAGTCTGCAGCATAGCTGGAAGCCCAACCTGAACCATGCTCCTCCCAAATCTTCATGTTAGAATCATAATCACTTCCTACCGGAATCCATGCACCTTCCCAGTAGAACAAGCCAAGTGCACCGCCTTCGTGTGCCGCTGCCGCAATATCTCTGATACATGTAGCCTGACTCTGAACACTTGCCGCATATCCTTCAACAAGATCTGCTGTAGACACAGAGTTATGTGATGCATCACCTTCCTCTGTTGTGTACATATAAGATGTCTCCATAATTACAGTATCTTTTTTGAAGAACTTCTTAACTTCACTGAGGATATACTTAAGCTGCTCTAAATCACCATGCCAATAATTGTAATAAGAAATACCGAAAATATCATAATCAACTTCATTATCCCTGAGGCTGACTGCCTTACCGATTATAAAGTTATAATCTCCAATTTCTGTAAAATGTACGGCAACCTTAATATCCATCTTCTCGGTCTTTGCAACCTCACGAACAGCCTTACTTGCCTGCTTAAGAAGCGCCATTACATTGGGAACAGAGGTTTCACCTGCCATACCATAGTTAATCTCGTTACCAATCTGAACCATACCGATGTCTGCACCTGCATCTGCAATCTCGGTAAGACTTTCTTTAGTAAATTCGTAGATAGCCTCACTCTTTTCTTCAATGCTCATACCTTCCCATGCCTTGGGAACAAACTGCTTTGAAGGATCAGCCCAAAAATCTGAATAATGATAATCAACAAGCAACTTCATTCCATACTTTGCTGCACGCTTGCCAATCTCTGCAGCCTTTGCCGTATCACAGTTACCGCCGCCGTAGCCTTTGCCGTTCGCATCATACGGGTCATTCCACACACGCACACGGATGTAATTCACACCTGCATCTGCAAGAACCTCAAAAATGTCTGCTTCCTCGCCGGCTTCGTTATAATACTTTACACCACTGGCCTCCTGTGCGAGAATACTTGAAACATCCATACCCTTAATAAAATCATCAGACAGACCTTCAATCGGCTCTACATAAATAGCCGCTTCTTCCGGGCCTGTCGGTCCCTTCACCGCCTTGCTGTCTTCTTTGCCGCAACCTGCAAACATACTTGCGATAAAAGCCATGGCAAAAACAATGCTTAAAAGTCGTTTTTTCATATAAATCCTCCTTTTATAATTCTCTCTTCATGTCCATTTTCGTCTTATAAATCCATTATAATTGC
>JAZNXQ010000104.1:0-10257 GCA_045593945.1 Lachnospiraceae bacterium
TCCATATACTCTTGGTTCCGAGACCCTGTACATAAAGCTCTGTAAGGTATGATTCATTCCAATACCAAACAAATGAGAACAGGAAAACCGTAAGTATTGCCGGTCCCGCTGACGGTACCGCAATCTTTAAAAATGACTTCAGATATCCTGCGCCGTCAATCTTTGCCGCTTCAATAAGAACCTTCGGTACTTGCTTGAAGAACTGGTAGAAAATCAATATAAATATCGGTGCATTGAGGCCGTTACCGAATGCCGCCGGCAAAATAAACGACCACAACGTTCCTACAATCTTAAACTTACTGTACAACACAAATGTAGGTATCATAGTTACCTGTCTCGGAAGAATATACGAGAAAATAAGAATTCCCATAAATATTGTCTTCCCTTTGAAGTTAAAGTTCGCAAAACCGTAACCAATGAACATACATATAATTACATTACAAATCGTAGGTAAAATCGCTATTGTAAAACCTTTTAAAAGCGATGCCCAAAAGTCCATGCTTCTTGCCGCCACAAAGTAGTTTTGAATATGTAATGTATTGGGCAACCACTTTATAGATGAATCTAGCAAGTCATCCCTGTTCATAAAGCTGGTACTGAACATATAAAGAAGAGGGTAAAGGTAAATAAAACCGATACAAATCAAAAGTCCGTATACAACGATCTGTTTTCCGAGACCGTCTCTTTCTTTTGTTCCGAATACAAAGCGATGTAATTTCTCTTTTGTAAAATACTTTTTAATAGTCTCCGTCACCGGAATACGTTTTGTATTTTCCACGCCTGCTTTCACGCTCGTACTTTCTCGCATTGTATCTGCCCCTCCTTTCTACTCGCTTAAGCTGTCTTGCATCTTTCTTCATCTGACGCTTTCTTCTCTTAACCTGTCTGTCGTAAATATCCTTCTTAGAACCTAAGAACATGAAGAACAACAATACAATGAGTATAACGATAAACGCATACATCCATGCCATTGCAGCTGCATATCCGTGTCCCTTTTCCTTGGTAACCGCAGACATCGCCGTCTTAATCATGGTAATAATAACGTTTTGCTCATTACTTGATAAGAATATTATCGTATAAACCGCATTAAGTAAAATCATCGGTTTAATTGTAGGAAGTGTAATCTTCCAAAAACATTCCCACGCGGAACCACCGTCGATTTTAGCTGCTTCGTAAAGTGCCGGGTCGATTTTTTGTAATACCGAAAGGAAAATCAAAATCTGTACACCCGCATACCATAGAATCATAATCATATTCTGGAATATTTCACCGATTGATTCTGCTACACTATACGGCAAAAAGGTATCAAAAGCATTGATAATTGATTTAATATTCATGGTCGGTATTGTTGCCGCGCCTTCTGAAACGAGCATATTCATAACCGGACCACTGACTATGATAACCGGCAGGAAAAATATAAGTCTGAAAAATCCTTTAAACTTAATCTTGCCGTTAAGCATAATCGCTATCATAAGCGAGAATACAACTATAATCGGCACCTGAACTATCGTCTGCCACAAATATGTAACTATCTGCTGGGGAAATTCAGGATTTTCAAGCCATATCTGCGTAAAGTTACCAATTCCCACGTATTTAAAAACGCTCTCACCCTTGGCATTAATTCTTATATTGAACCACATGTAATAAAATGACTGAGCCAAAGGATATAACATGAAAAATACTGTTCCGATTAACCAGGGAAGTATAAACAGATAACCCGCTCTCGCTTCTCTTTTTTCAAGTTTTCCTATCTTGATTTTCTTTGTTTTTGCTTTTTTACTCATTTATTCTACCACCTTATAGGACATTCCTGAAATGGTGTGTCCGTCTGCCGAAATCTCAGCCTGACTATAATTAACATAAATTTTCACACCATTGTCATAAGTTACGACCGTAAGTCCGTTTTCTCCTATTTCGTGTCCTATGATATATGCATTGCTGACTTTATCATTAACAGCCTTAAGTTCACTTGCATACGACTTAATAGTATCCTCGTATACGCTGTACTGTGAACTGTAAATATCATTGGAATTAGTATAAATCATATCCGAAGAAGCTTCCTCAGTAATATAGAAAGAAGGATAACTTCCCGTTTCTATCATTTTCAGGAAAAACTCCTGTTTGTTAGCCTCAAAATTAACATACTCCGTATATACCGGAACTACTCCTTTAAGTACAATTGACAAGAATGGTATAAATTCGTCTTCATATATATAACTTGAAGTGTAAAGAGGCATATCAAGGAATGCATCCATACTGTTCCAAAGGTAAACAAACGGTTGTTCCAGAACAAGATTGGTTTTTGCATTCGCACCACTCACAATAGCAGCATAATTATCTGCACAATCATATCTGGAATATGTTTTTCCGTTATATGTATAAGAAAAAACATTATTTGATATTCCGCCCAAAGCCAGATTATACACACCATCCTTAGTATATTTTGATACAAACTTACCAAGAAGCTCATCTGTACGCGCCGGCGTCAGGAACATGAATTCTTCATATACATCTTTAAAAGTATCTTCTGTATATTTTATTTTGTTAATACGTTTAATTGTATTAAAGGTTGCATTATTCTCATCAGGATTAATTCTTAAGGCATCATCATAAAGATAAAGCTTAATGCCGTCTGCTTCTGCTGCCTTAATAAGCGCTGTCAGGTCTTTTGCCTCACCGATTTCATCCTCTGTCTTATAGTCATCTATCGGAAGGTTATACAATCCGCCTTTTTGCCAGCCTTTATATACGCTGAAAATATCTGTGATTCCCTGGTTCTTGAGTTCAGCATATATGCTTTCGATATTCTCAACTGTTGTCATGGGAACTATCTTGGTTCCTATAACCCATTTTTCACTCTCTGCACCGAGAAAATCTATTCTTGTGCGATATGTGTTGTCCTCGCAGGCAACTATATCTCCTTGTTCAAAAAGATAATCCCTGTACGCATTAGCCATACCGCAGTAATTAGCTGTATCTCCGGACAAAAATACAAATCTGATCTGCAAATCTGAATGACTTCTGTCCTCTTCCAAAACCTTAAATACTTCTGTTGAATCGCTGTTGCCTGCCGGCTGCGAATAAATTCTTCTTGAAGTAAACCATGTACAGATTCTGTTATATGCAATCTGTCCCGCACCATTGGGAAGTGCTTCAATTATGGCTCTCTCCTGACCTTCTTCGATAATGGCAAGATATGCCATCTCGCTGTCGGTATGTGCCATTCCATAAATCGGTGCCAAAACCTTATATGAATCATTGATTACTTCATATTTGTCCCAAAGAAGTGTGGCAGGCTTGGATTCATCAAAACCAACATCTTCTCCGTACACCCAGCTTGAATATCCGCTGTTGAAACGACCTTCTTTATCGTCCATACGAATAAGTGCACCATTACCGTCCGGAATAAACATATAACCGTCTTCCGAATCCAAATATGTACTTCCCATATACGGATAAAGCGCTATTGAACCGAAGTAGTATTTGTTGCCGTCTTCTCTTATTGACTCATCCGGAACACATGCAACAATTCCATCCTCAAGAAGTTTAACTTCAAGGGTTAAACCGAGTTTATATTTCGTCCAATATATATCTGCTGAAAAACCGTCATCTGTGTAAGTAATCTTTCTATCGGTTTTGTCATTACACAAATCCGCCTGCATATCATTTCTGATACCATAAATCATCTTAAGAACCACACCGGAACGCATTGCGCCTTTTAAAAAGTCTCCGACTTTACCGTCATCATAGCTCGGTGCAGATTCCATATATTTGCCTGTGTGCTTGTCATATACAATAATTGAAAGAACTTCTTCATTTAAATACAATGCATAATTATTGTTCTCTGTAACAAGCTTATGACCATTAATCTCCTTAGAAGCGGGAGCTGTCGCTGTCTCGTCTCTTACTATCGCTTTCTTATATGATGTGACGGTATTTGAATCGTTCTGATTATCATCTAATGATGAAATGCCAGTTGCGTCACCGCAGCCAAACACAGTCATTATAAGGAGGATGGATGCCAGCAAAATTGACATCGATTTTTTTATTCTGTCAGTTGCCAATCTTGTACACCGCCTCTCTGAATATTGACTGAACAAAATCGATTACCTGGGACCCCAATACATATAAAATAAATGCAAGGAGCAATGCAATCAAAATTGTGAACACCGTCAAACCTATAATTTTTACTGTTTCTTTAATAGTGTAATTATTAATTTCACGTATTGAAATAAACACAAGTATTGCTATCCATACCCACATAAACAACGAAGTAAAAGTTACAAAGAATGATTCGTTATATGTTATAACATGTGATATTGCGAAAATAAAAGGCATAAACACCAAATACGGTGCAAAGCTGTAAATAAGCGAGCAATAAATATGCTTAAGCTTTCCTTCACCTTCATTAATAGTACACATAAGATAGTTACAACCTGTTACAAGTAAAAGTGCGATAATTATCAGACCCATATCTGAGAATATATCAAAATCTCCTTCTCTTACATCCTTAAACAAGAAACCGCAGAAATACTTGTTAATTATGTAAAACGCTATACCGATAGCAAGGAGAATGTTGGCACTGAGTACCGATACCTTCTTCTCTCTCTTAATTCCGTAGCATCCGTCTATCGGATGTCTCATAAAGAAGAACATATATCTCATTTCTTTAATGAGTTTCAAATTACCGAAGTTCTCAAGAAGTTCTTTGGGAAGTTCAAGAATTCCGTACTTCTCATCAAAAAATTCAAGGAGCTTTTTCAAAATCCACAAAGCAACTATAACAAGAACAACCGTAACTAAATTATCCTTAAGCCACTCATTTCTGATTTCCCAAAAAGCATCTGAGTAAGTATCCCAATCCTTAGCAAGCTTGGCATACTTAATAGCTTCCTCATAATTCTCTTCCTGAACAAGCGCCTTACCCATCGCCATA
The DNA here is from genome assembly GCA_045593945.1 of Lachnospiraceae bacterium. Lineage (GTDB taxonomy): Bacteria > Bacillota > Clostridia > Lachnospirales > Lachnospiraceae > SIG300. The sequence continues at coordinate 4,937 of JAZNXQ010000104.1, forward strand.
TTGGCATAATCAAAGAGGTTATTCATCTCAAGAACTTCTGTAAGAGGTGCTTTACTTTCCGTGTAACGTCCCTTTGAGAAAAGGTATAACGCTTCATGAAGAAGCTGTGTAAACTCTGTCGGTTCAAAAACCTGAATTCTGGCATCATCTGAATCAAGAACATAAATCTTATCATCCATGTCTATCTGAATGGCCTCTACCTTAGAAGAAAGACCGATTCTGTTCTGATCATTGTCAAGTCCGCCGAATACAAAGAGAAGTTCGCCGTCATTGTTATATTCGTAAATATAACCCTGAGTAGATGCAACAAAAACATTGTCATGATTACCTACCGCAACTGCCGCAGGAACAGGTTCATAAGCATCCGCCTCTATCATATTGGTACCGGCAATGTTAAGTCTCTTAAGAGTGTCATATTCTTCACCACGTGTTACCGTGTAGATAAGTCCTTTATCGTCAATTGCCATATTATCGGGTGTTGACGGGATATTGCCCTGTGACTTAGCTCTCTGCGCATCTGTCTGAATTGCTCTCCAGATGATTCTCCAAAGCGAAGCGCTTGTATTATTGGTACCGAAGTAACCAAGGAATGTTCCTCCGTCTACCGGGCTTATCTGCACAATACCGTTGGTATTGGATTCGCAGATTACGTACATCGTACCCGAATCATTTACTACTACTTTCTTGGGCAGGAAATCAAGTGTCTCACCGTATAACGGATGATTGGGTTTGCCGTATGCATTAATAAATTCGCCATCCGCATTGAACACCTGAATACTTCTTGCATCTCTGTCGGCAACATAACATGTATGATCCGATGTTACATAAATACCGAAGGGATTAACAAGTGTATCCTGTCCGAAAATCTTTATAAGATTACCTTCCATATCGGAAACTACAACTCTCTTGTTACCGCTGTCAAGGATATACATATATCCGTCTTTGGTAATTGTAAAATCAGTAGGTCCCACCAAGGCTTCCTCACCAATCTTGGTGATTGTTGCATAAGGAAGATATGCTGTCTGTGTTTCCGTTACACTGCCGTATCCATCCACGGTATAAGTACGATACGGAGAATCTGCCTGTACCTCCGTCTGCTTGGCCGTACTGAGAAACATTACTGCCGCAAGGAGGAACGCCGATAATGATATAAAAAGTTTTTTGGAAGTCTTTTTCATCAAATCTTCACCCTCTCATTCTACTTAATACCGGAATGCGCCATTGTGTTCATAACTTTATTCTGTAAGAAACAGAATAATATAAGGTTCGGAAGGAACATAATGAGCGATGCCGCCGCCGCAACACCCTGACCTGCAACGGTGTTCGTCGTCGTTGTACTTGCAAGTGTATTCATATAGAATACCAAGGACTTAAGTCCGTCATCATTTACATAGTAATTAGATGCTTCAAGATTGCCCCATACCTGCTGGAACACAAGGATTGCTGCTGTTGCAATAGCCGGCTTAATCATCGGGATGATAATCTTGCGGTAAATCTGAAGCTCCTTCGCACCGTCCATGTAAGCCGCTTCAATAAGTGAATCGGGAACCTGATCCACGAACTGCTTAACAAGGAAAAGCGCTACAGGAAGAGGAATAAGCGGAAGTATCTGTGCCCAATATGTATTGGTAAGACCAAGTACATTAACTACAAGATATCTGGGAATCATAACCGCTACAGGCACGAACATAAGTGCAAGTTGGTTAATGTTCATCGCCAGTACTCTTCCTTTGAATTTTAATTTGGAAAGCGCATATGCAGCCGCTGTTGAAATAATAAGTGATGAAAATACTACCGCTATGGTAATAAGTATACTGTTAAACACATATCTCGAAAGCGGAATACCTGCCGTCTGCGAATTCTTAAACAACATTCGGAAATTGTCAAAAGTCGGATTAGTTGTTATAAATCTGGGTGGGAATGCGAACAACTCTTCCATAGGTTTAAATGCATGGAATATGATGAACACAATCGGAAGTCCCGTAAGCAACACCATAGGAAGCACCATAAGTATAATTTTAATCTGACTTTTTTCAAATTTCTTAGGATTAATTTTATGTCCTTTATAAGCCATATCTTATGCCTCCTAATCCTCTTTAAACATTCTTCTCGAAATTACCGAGAATACCTGTACTATCAATAACAATGCAAGCGAAACTGCTGCCGCGTAACCCATCTCATAACGGATAAAACCGTAATCCTCGATATGGTTAACAATAAGCTGTGCCGCATAACCCGGAGTAGGGTTACCTGCAAGCATTGAAGCAATCTGTCCGTTCTGGAATGCGTTAACAATCTGCATAACCGCTGCAAAAAGCATCTGCGGTTTCATGCTGGGAATTGTAACGTAAATCATCTCCTGGAACCTGTTCTTTACACCATCGATTGCTGCTGCTTCGTACAGGGATTCATCTGTATTGAGAATACCTGCAAGAATTGCAAGGAAACCTACACCCATGCTACTCCATAGTCCTATAATAATAACTATGGGTAACAGGTAATTCGCATTGACAAGCCATATAATCGGCTCATTAATAACTCCGATATCCATCAACCAGCTGTTAATATAACCTGTCTGGTCACCGGTAAACATGATCTTCCAAAGTACGGACATCGCAACACCCGCTGTCATACTGGGCGAGTAAAGTATAAGTGCGAATACCGTTCGCGGTACCTTCGGAAGGTTCGCAAGCGCCCATGCAAGTAAGAACGCAAGCACATAACCACCGACACCTACTATAAGCGCATATGTTACCGTATTCGGCAATACATGCTGCATAAATGTCTCATCACCGGTAATAAGGTTAATATAGTTTAAGAATCCCACAAACTTAGGAAACTCAATCGTATTAAAGTTGGTAAATGAAAGAAGAACCGCCAAACAAACGGGCGTCAATATAAAGATTGTAAACAAAAGCGCATATGGAAGCAAAAACAAGTATCCTGACCTATTCGAGCGTTCCCTCTTAGCTATCTTGGTTATCTTTTTCATCGCTACCTCTCATTCTGTATGCCGCTTACACGACAACATCTTTTAATTACTGCTCTCCGAGAATCTCTCTTACCACATCGACTGAAGGAATAATATATTCTTTCAAAACATTACCATCGCCATCGATGTAGCCGAACTCTTCAAGCTTTCTCTCTGTTTCCCTGTTTACGGTCTTAACCATATCATCAATTCTGATTCTTAAAGTCTTACCGTTTACTACAATATCATTAAATGCATTACTTAACTCTCTCTCAAGCATATAGCTTCCGAGAAGTCTGGGTGCCTCAAGAATATTCTCTGCCTGCTCCATGATAATCTCTTTATGAGCCGTAGGATAAGGAAGATTACCGAATGCTTCAACATTGGCAGTCGGCCAGATATATTCATCACCATACATAATCTGAAGCATCTGTCCAAATTCAGCTTGAACATCTGCACTTGACCACCACTCCATAAACTGCCATGCCTGTTGCTCTCTCTCGTCATTAGAAGCAAACATTACGGTACTCTCTGCGCCGCCAGACATGTATCTGTAAATCTCTCCTGTCTCCTCATCCACAACACCCGGAACAAGTGCAATATCCCATGAGTTTGCAATCTCAGGTGCCGCATTTAAAATAAGGTTGTATGAGTTAAAATCTGCAATACCAATCGGCAAATCACCATTTCTGAAATGCTGATAGAAGTTCGGTACATCTGCAGGCAAATCATATATCGTAAATAATTCCGTAAGCTGTGTAATACCCTTAATGGATGCCTCACTGTTTATCTCTAAATCAAGTGCTGTCTCGCCATAGAGACGTCCGCCGTTCTGGAAAATAAGCGGTGTCGTTCCGTGGAAGTTACGCATTGCAAGCATTGGAGCTGTCGGATAAAATACGTTAAGTCCTCTCATCTGCAAATCAGTAAGCATTGCAATAAGTTCATCCATTGTATTCGGTGCTTCAAGTCCAAGTTTCTCTAAAATATCTGAGCGATAGAACATTACATAGAAGTTCATTGTCTCCGGAAGCGAATATAAACCGTCTCCTACTACCGATGAAACAAGAATACCTTCACTATATCTTCCAAATACTTCTCTGTAGTTATCAAACTTTGTCAAATCAACAAGCGCACCACGAATCGCAAGTTCAAAAGGAATCGCGTAGTTGATACCGGTTGCAATATCCGGTGTATCACCCGAGGCATTAGATAGAACAAGCTTATTAGCATCAGTCATAAGTGACAAATCTACTTTTATTCCCGTCTCTGCCGTAAACTGTTCATCAATCATCTTCTGCATAATCTCAACATACTGTCTCGGTCTGTTTACCCATACCTGAATATGTTCCTTATTAGTATTACTTGCCGAGTATGATGTTCCAAAGAATGAGTGGAAAAATCTCTGTATCGAAAGCCATATACTCTGGAAGAAATTAATCTTTCCCGGTAACTTTGCATCTTCCTGATAGAAGTAAATACGGTCAATTGACAAATTATTATCATTAATAATATCGATAAAATTAGCAATCTGTGTATTGATTGAGTTAACGCTTGTTGAGAGCTCGTCAACTCTGTAAATCAATTCGTTAGGCTCATCGCCAAGACTCTTGAGCTGCTTCGCTGCAATTATAAGATATCCGAATGCCGCAACATCTTCGGGATCTTCAACTTCAACATACTGTGTACCGAGCTCAGCAAGCTCATAAAGGCTGTCAACCCATCCGTACAATCTCTCCTGTACATCAGGTATGTATCTTGTTAATTTTAAATCTCTGTATTTATCTTTGTTGGTACCTGCAACCTTAGTCACTTCAAGTGAAAGATCATTGATACCGTTCATTATTATATCTACCTGCTCAAGCACATATCTTAAATTGTCTATACTTAATGTATAGGAAACTGTGTGTTCGCCTTCATCAAGATATACACTGAGCTTCTTACCCTCGTCATCTTTAAGTGTGGTAGTCTTATACTTAGTTGTGTAATCTGCATATACACTCTGGAATTCCGTATTAGGAATCTCTCCGTCAATTCTAACATCAACAAATACCGGGAAGTCACTCTTGGTTGACTGTCTGTAGTTCATGCCTATGTAATAGTATCCGGCCTTCTCAACATTAAACTGCCATGTAATCGTCTGACCTGCAGTCTTAAACGAATCTCCATCAACTGTATTAAGTACAGTTTCTTTAACCGACAATGGCTTGATTGCTGTATTGTACTCTCCGATTGCATGGATTGACGAGCTATTTCTTAAATAAAAATCTTCACCCTGTATAGTGATAAGTTCTTTACCGGGAGCTGCCTGTGAGCCTGTATACTCCGGAACCTTCACAGGTGCTTCAAG
>JAZNXQ010000105.1:0-4459 GCA_045593945.1 Lachnospiraceae bacterium
TACAACGCCTTCATAATCATGTCCTGTTTCGGGGATTTCAACATATGTTGTGTAGTCACATACTGAGCAGTATTCGTATGCTTCCCAACCGATTTCTTCACATGTAGCTGCCTTTGCTTCTACCTGTGTGAGTGTATGAGCAATTACGGGAATTTTTTCTTCATATCTGAATTCACAATCGGGGCAGACCTTATATTTAAGACCTTCTGCTGTACAGGTTGCGGGAGTTTCTACTGTGAATTCATCGGGAAGATCACAATCAACATTCAGGTTATGTGTACCATTATATTCGCATACACAGGTGTGCTGTGTGCTTCCGGGAATATGAGTATATTCACTCCACTTATGAGCATCGGGATCAATAGCCTTAGCCTGTTCTTCTTTGGTGTGGCAGACCGAACATTCTCTTGTTTCTGTGCCTTGAGCGGAGCAGGTGGGAGCGAGTGTTTCAGTCCATTCACCCCAGGAGTGAGCCTTCTTTTCAATTACAACGCTTGTAAGCTCAACCTGACAATCCTCGTCAGAGAAGTACTTGGAGCATCTTGAGCAGAAATAATGAGCTTCGTTACCCACTGCGGTACAGGTTGAATCAACCTTTTCAACAAATGTTGCACTGTGTCCGAGAGCAGGTATAGTTTCTGCCTTCTCGGCATCACATCTTGAACACTCAAGATATGCAGTACCGTTAGTAGTACAAGTAGCCTCGGGGTCATTCTTTACATTTATATAATCATGACCGAGAGGTGTTCCCTTTTCGCTGTCATATGTATCACCGCAAAGGGAGCAGGTGTATGTGGTATATGCGCCGATGTCACAGGTTGCATCGTGTGAAACACCTACATAATTATGTTCGAGAGCGGGGATTACAAGTGCATCAGCTGTTGTAGCAACATAGTTTCCGCTGCCGTCTTTAGTAAAGAGAGCACCGCAGGTGGTGCACTTATAATGAGCCGCAGTACCTGCCTTTTCACATTCAGCAGGAATTATATCAACTGCATCAGGTATATGCTCTGCGAGAGGAAGATCAACCTGTTTTGTAGCACCGCAGGCACATTTCTGATAGCTTGTACCGGCTACTGTACAGGTGGATTCTGTTCTGGACTCTTCTACGAAATTATGAGCCTCGCCTTTTTTGCTTTCATAATATGTTGCATCACTTATAACAGTACCGATCTCAGGCCAGGAGTAAGTATAATGATTATTATCATCATAATTCTTTTCGGTATTAGCGGGCTTTACTACATCCGCACCTACTGTACCGTATTCATACTTTGTTGATGATACAGTAGCACCTGCTGCATTTACAAATGAAACAGTATACTTGTTTATTGTCCATTTTGAATAAACACTTGTATCCTCAAGAATCTTTACTGTTGAAGAGCTTTCTATCTTTGTTCCGTCGCTGAGATACCATCCGTCAAAGGTGTAACCCTCTTTAGCGGGAACGGGAAGAGTACCGTATGTGCTGTCATACTGTACAGTCTGAGGAGCGTGATAGGATACACCGTCTTCAACTGTACCAACCTCATAAACACGGATATTATTGAATGTTACAGCATTATTTGCACCGTTGGCATCAACTCTTATCTGTGCCTTTACAACCTCAGCCTTGTCGGGAGCTGTAAATACCGCATTATCCCAAGGAACACCTGTGCTGTTATTTGATGAATATCTGTTTGTGGGGCCGTCTGCGAAATCTATCCAACTACCGTTTTCATCGCAGAAGAAGATGTAAACATCCCAGCCGTCACCGATAAAGTCCACGCTTACCTTATACTGTATTCCGGGCTCAACAGGGAAGAAGGGGGATGATGATGTTCCTTCGCCCGCACCATCGTTACAGGTAAGCGTAAAACCGTTACCTGTGACATCTGAAATAACACCGTTATTTGCAGATGTTAAATTCCAGTCTGATATATTGATAAGATTATCAAACATTACATCATAGTAATTAGGAATCCATACAGCATAGAGAGTAGAAGCAAGTGCAAGTCCGTTAAAGCCGAACTCACCTGATGTAGCAGTGCTGCTTGTAGACCAACCGCCGAATGTATATCCGGGTCTTGTTGCGGAAATACCGTGATCACCGGGAACAAAGTCGTTAACGGCATCATTACCGCCGACAGTAACGGGATAGGGATTAGTGCCTGTAACAGTACCGCCGTTGCCGTTAAAGGTGATAGGTGTCTGAAGAGCATTGATAGCATCATTCAGAGCATTGGTTGCATTATTAATTTCGGTCTGGTCATACTGGGAAGAAAGACCTTCAGCATTGTAATCAGTTACAATATTATTTGCAGTATTAAGCGCAGTCTGAAGAGCTGAAACTGATACATAGCTGCCTGAACGGGACATACAAGTATCTGCTACGGTAATTGCTGCATGAAGCGCTGATGTATCTACCTCTACAACATTATCATTCGTATTAACAAAGAAATGTGTATCATCACCGCCGGCATTTCTGTTAAGGTCAGCTGCCTGCCCGGCGACACCGCCGGCATTCGTATTTAACCATTTTACAGGTGTCTGACATTCACTTGCGGAATCGTTTGTTGAAGAATCGCCTTCATAGTCAAAAGCAGTAATGGGAGGACCGGCATTGGGGTCAGTTGTGTAGTACAGATAGATATAGTCACCGCCGGCACCTGTATTAAGATCTACAGGATTACCTAAACTGTTGCTATCCTGTGCAAAACCGGGAACAGGATAAAATGTGCAGTCATATCCGTTTACATTTACAACATAAGAAGTAGGTGGATTGCCACCGTTGTAAGCACCGAGAATTCTTACAGCTTTTGTGCTGTCCGTGGTCATCTTATAACCGAAATAGATATATTTTCCTCCGGCTCCGTCATTAAGATCATAATCAACCAGAGTATATCCGTTACTTGTCAATTTCTCTTCCGCGGAACCTGATTTAGCTGCTCCAAGCCAGTTGGTATTAGGCAAAGCAACCGCCATTTCCGTTGAAAGAAAACTTTGTCCCGCAGGATAATAGTATTCTTTATCATATGTTGCTGTGGACGCATCCGCGTGGATGTGGGTTTCCTCGGGAGCTACCCATACCCAGCATGAGAGCACCATGAGGACAGAGAGAAAAACTGATAATGCTTTTTTGATATTTGTTTTCGCCATTAAAAAATTCATCTCCTTTTTTTGTTTTGTACAGTATGAAAGGATTTACTGTACAAGGGGTTTCCCCCGTGCCGGTCACCCGGCTTTTATAAAAATTTTCTTAAAAAGATATGTAAATTCATTACCCGCACAGGCTGACCTCCCGTACTGATGGATAAAGAGACACATATACTATTTTAATATATCATCATAATAAAATAAATGCAAGAAAATATTGCACAAAATAAAAGTAAAAAACTTACAAAAAATCAACAAAAAATTAATATTTGCCGCACATCACACTTTTTACAACGAATTTTTGTTGTGCAAATACACTTTTTACAACGAATTTTTGTTACAACACTACACTTTTTACAACGAAAAATGTAATTCCCCGTCAATTCCTCTCTGTTTTGCCGCAAAACAAAAAAGCATTCTGCTTCAACCCCCGACCCCGGGTCTTGGGGGTAAAAAGGTGTTTTTTGATATAAGGGAAATCTCTCACAACGCGAGTAATTTCCTATATATTAAAAAAGATGTAAGTTCAAGCAAATAAACAAACAACTGACAAAGAAAAAACCGTATGCCTTTGCCGGGTGTTCGTAAGGACACAAAGCCTTTGCATACGGTTCAGTTTTATCTTTATCTGTTCAGGTGAAATATGCGGTGTTGTCAGTTACGGCTACATGTGTTTTCATTTTTACGAAGCTTTCAATTCTGCCGATAATTCACTCAAATTATCATATCCGTTAAAGCCATAAGCTACATTACAAATTGCTTAAATACTCCTCAACATTCACATAGTGAATACCGTCAACATCGTGGGTTTTACCACGATAAATTACATATTTACCTTTAATATCACCAAAGCGGAATTCTGTTTCTTTGCATTTTTCTTCATCCGTAAGGTGTCTGTACTGATTGGCAATTACCTCTGCACTGTGTTTGATCTCATAAATACTGCAGCATTCATTTTCCGGCTCAAAAACTACCATATCGAACTCACCTGCCGCAAAGACTAATTTAAACACTTCGCAGTCCGGTTTAGCAATTCGGGTTTCAAGTACAATAATATCCTCCATCATTCGTCCGCGGATATCGTTCAGTATTCTTTCTGTAACTCTGTTTCTTTCGCGGAGCGATAATTCACGGAAGATATCATCCTTCATCAAGGATTTTATCAATGCCTCTGCCTGAGAATAACGCATACCCGGTTGCGAAACAGCAACACGCTTTTCTTTCTTGTTGAGGTCTGTCATATAAACTGTATCAAGGTCAACAGTTAAGTCGAGCATATCAAGATATTGTTTTATTTCTGTCTTATGGATTTCAGTAATATTAACCG
>JAZNXQ010000106.1:0-2543 GCA_045593945.1 Lachnospiraceae bacterium
TGTATCGACTACGGGCGTATCAAGGAAAAGTCCTTCCTCTACGAGAGGTACAAAAAGCGGACATGCCTTCTCAGTAACCTCAAAGGAAGAATTCTGCTCTTTTATAAGACTTGTATGTATATGGCTGTTAATTGTACCTTCAGTTCCGATAATTCCAATTTTACCGTTCTTGGTAGAAGCTGCAGCCACCATCGCACCGGGCTCTATAACACCGATAATCGGAATGTCCAATTCCTTCTGAATCTCAGGAAGCGCAAGCGCACTTGCTGTATTGCATGCAACCACAATTGCCTTAACATCCCAAGTCTTAAGATACCTGATTATCTGTCTTGAAAACCTGATTACCGTATCTTTTGATTTACTACCATAAGGGACACGTGCCGTGTCCCCGAAATATACCATTCTTTCATTTGGAAGCTGCCTCATGATCTCTGCTGCAACCGTAAGTCCGCCAACACCTGAATCAAATACTCCGATAGGTGCCTGCGCTCTGCCGATATCCTGCATGGAACCTTCGTCCTCCTGCCTAGTTGTTTCTTGTAAATGCACTCTGAATAAGTCTTGCTACGAGCTGCTCTTTACCGATTCCCTTGGCTTCCCAAAGCATCGGATACATGCTGATTGCCGTAAATCCGGGAATTGTGTTTATCTCGTTAAATACCACTTCGTTAGTATCCTTTGTGAGGAAAAAGTCAACTCTTGATAAACCGTAGCAGTCAAGCACTTTGAAAATAGCCAAAGCTTTTTTTCTAATCTCCTCTTCCTTGCCCTCAGGAAGTTCAGGCGCAATGTCTGTCTTGGACTCTGCGTTGTGATACTTTGCTTCATAGTCATAAAAATCTGCCGCCGCAAGCACCTCACCTACACCGGAAGCCTTACATTCTTCTCCTCCAAGCACCGCACATTCAAGCTCTCGACCGATAATAGTCTCCTCAACAAGAATCTTACGGTCATGCTCTGCCGCAAGCTTAAGTGCTGCTTCAAGTTCTGCCCTGTCTGCCGCCTTAGATACACCCTGTGAAGAGCCTGCATTACAAGGCTTTACAAATACCGGATATGTAAGTTTCGCTTCAACCTTCGCTACCGCTGCGTCCATATCCTTAAGCTCCGACTTCATCACTGCCACAAAATCTGCCTGTCTGATACCGAGCGTATCAACAAGCAACTTGGTATATAATTTATCCATCGTAACCGCTGATGAAAGTACACCGCAACCCACATAAGGAATCTTTGCAAGTTCCAGAATTCCCTGAACAGTTCCGTCCTCACCATACAAACCGTGAAGCACCGGAAATACCACGTCTACCGCAATGCTCTGCGCATTATCGTTACGAATAATCCACACACACTTGTCCTGTGCATCTGGTGACAAAACAACCTTTGTCTTGCTGTCTCGCCACTGACCGCTCGCAATTGAATCCAAAGAATCTGCAAGCAACCAGCTTCCTTCCTTTGTAATACCTACAAGAATTACCTCATAAAGAGATTTATCAATATTTGAAACTACTGTCTGAACAGACACACAGGACACATCATGCTCTGAGGATTGTCCTCCAAACAGTACTGCTATAGTCTTTTTCATAAAAATTACTCCTTCCATGTCTTCCTAAACTGTCACAAAATAAACTCTACTACTATATATATGCATGTATACATACACTTAATACATTTTATCGTTATTTTGTATATAATTCAATACTTTTTAAAGAAATCTTGCCCGATTGTATATCCCTTAAATATCTGTGCAATACTTTGGAAAAGATTACATACAGATTGGAGATTACCATGAAAAACAATAAAAAAGGCAAACTCAAACTTCTTACCCTGGGAATCATCTCTCTGACCATTATCCTCTTCCTTGGTCGGAACAAAATAACTGCTAACGAAACTTCTGTCTCCGACATCCAAAAAGGAATTGCCGAAAGCATCGTAAGATTCCACGTTGTGAGTGCAGGAGATTCCGAATATGAGCAGTCCCTAAAGCTTCTGGTTAAAAACACCGTTCTTGATTTTCTCTCCGAAAAACTTGCCGATGTAACTTCTAAAGAAGAAACCTTAGCGGTTCTTGTAAAGCTAAAACCGCAGATAACAGAACTTGCCCATTCGGTACTCCGCAAAAACAATTGCAACACAAGCGTTACCACTAATATTGAAGATAGCTTTTTCCCGATAAAAACCTACGGTGACTTAACACTCCCCGCAGGCGAATACACCGCTCTTAAAATTGTTCTTGGTGAAGGACACGGCACCAACTGGTGGTGCGTTCTGTATCCTCGTCTGTGCTTTGTGGATGCAACCTACGGTGTTGTCCCCGATGAATCAAAGGCTACCCTTAAGACAATCCTTGCAGAAGACGAATACAACTTAATTTTTGGTGAAAAAGTCGTATTCCGTTTTAAAATACTTAAATTCCTAAATAAATTTTTCTAGAATTATTTGAAAATGTTATTAACTATCTTGTTGTATACCGCTTCTCCAAGTAGTACGTGATTCTTCGAATTCATATGAATACCGTCAAGCTCCGAGGCCTTGGCATAATCCTC
>JAZNXQ010000107.1:0-1984 GCA_045593945.1 Lachnospiraceae bacterium
ATCGTAGTCATCTCATCCATACCGCACATCGGGAAAGTCTCTGACTGAACCGCCGATGTAAATCCCGTATACGCCTGCTTAATATATGCAAGTTCTTCCTGCTTAAGTGCAATAATCTCTTCTTTACTAAACTTAGCGACCTCGGTCGGTGTCTCAAGTCTTCCTCTTATAACCCAAGCCATCTTAAGACAGATATATGCCTTCTCACTGTTCTTACCCTTCTTAACTACCGCATTGGCAAGAGCAAGCTTTAGGTTCATCATTGCCTCGTCATATGTAATAATCGGACTTGTCGAGGCCGGAATTCCCTTAAATCCTGCACTGATATTCTCTTTAATAAGCTTACGCTGCGGAGCCGTAGTCATCTCAAAGTACCTTGCAAGTGCAGCATAGCCACATACCGGACACACAATTGCATCATACTTATTAACATCTATATTGGCATACTTAGCTCTCAAATCAGTATCAGAACCAATCATCTTAGCCTTACCTGCTCTGACAGTCTTAGTAGTAAATGCTTTGTCACAAAGAGGACATGTATGAGTCTTATCAAAAACCATCTCTGCTTCGAGTTCTTCCGGAGTCTGCTGTTTAGCCTGTTCTTTAACCTTGGCCTTACTGTTATCCTCAGTCTCGAAGATATTACCCACATTACCTATACCTAATTTCTGCAAATCAGAAAAAATATCCGCCATACCAATTCTCCTTTTCACAACTTCTGCGATATTACTTATATCATAACATGTTTACACAAATATTGCCACACCATTTTTGTTTAATTTATTTATTATTCAAGCGATATGTCCCTGCATATTCCGAAGGAGATGTCCCTTTTATTTTATGAAAAGCCTTTGAAAAATAAAGGCTGTTATCATATCCCACGGAATTAGCAATCTCCGTAATCGAAAGTGACGAATGTTTCAACAAATTACAGGCATGATTAATACGACACTCTGTAAGATATTCTTTCGGCGAAATATGATAATGTACCTGAAACTGCCTAAACAAATGACTTCTGCTTATTCCTACATACCGTGCAACATCATCTATCGAAATAGGATATGAATAGTTTGAAGAAATATACTCAATCGCCGCTTTAACATACGTGGTATCAGATACTCTTTTTTTACCCAGGCTTTCAGCATTTTCAAAAAGAATGGAAAGCATAAGATATAGCTCTCCCGTCATTTTGGCTGCATGCGCAACTGAAGTTCCGCGTGACTGGTATATTGCTAATAAGGATTGTTTTAGCTGTTCTCCAAGCTCTCCCGCATGTATAAACGGCTGCTCATGAGAAAATGCAGTATTTTGAATAAGTGCATGTGCTTCAGTCCCATGAAAACCCACCCAGTAATATTCCCAGGGATTATCTTCATCGGCACGATAAGTTATGGCTGAATTGGGATATACCAAGAAAGCATCACCTGCAGTAAGTGTAACTGTTTGATCACCATAATGATAGGTTCCGCAGCCACTCACTATATAGTGGAGCAAATAATGGTTACGGACACCCGGCCCCCACTGATGAAGCGGTGAACATTTTTCATAGCCTGTGTTGTAAACACAAAGCGAAGTCATTTCTTTTTCTTTGACAATATATGATTCTTTAAAAGTATTTTCAGACATAGAATCCTCCTTCTGCACCTGTGGTTCAAAAAAACATATCACAATAAAATGAGACTTATATAATAAAAACTTTTAAGTACATGCACTGTATAATTCAGTATTATACAATATAAAAGCCTGCTCATGCAACAAAATTACATATATAATAAACATTTTTGCATTGTAATCAGTGCAATAATATTCAATAATATAAATAACACATCAAAGCATAGGAGGAATATGTTATGAAAATTCTGGTTTTAGGCGGAGCAGGTTATATCGGCTCACACACAGTGTATGAATTAATTGATAAGGGTGAAGATGTTGTAATTATTGATAATTTGGAAACCGGACATATTGAAGCGGTTCATCCTAAGGC
>JAZNXQ010000108.1:0-4302 GCA_045593945.1 Lachnospiraceae bacterium
CATAAGAAATACTCTTACCGGGTAATCACTTCCATCCTCCGAAAACCAATCCTTGTGATAGACCTGCTTCATACGCTCTACCATCGCCTTTTTCATAATGGACTGGATATCCGACGGACTGAAAAGTTTACTCTTTATTGAAGTAGCCTTGGTAACCCAGAACCTTCCGTTTTCCGGAATATAATCCTCCCACGGAAGTGCCTTAGTCTTCTCAAAAAGCTCCTCAAACGAATATGCATGAAAGCTTCCGACTTTAAGAAGGACTCTTTCTGCGGTACGCAAAAACACATTAGCTCTGCAGATAGCCTCCGCATCACCGATAAAACTTACTCTTCCGTCTTCCACCTTACTTACTTCATATCCTATATCTATAATTTCTCTTTTTAACACCGACTCGAGACCAAAATGGCAGGGTGCTATCAACTCCATTGTCTGCATATCATTCTCCTGTTTCTTAGAACTGCTCTTGTTTCTTTACACTCTTATATTAAAGTTTCCCTTGTTTTCTGTCAACTAAAGAACGCATAAAAATTTCATATTCAGCAAAGCCGCCCACCAGTGTAAAAACAGGCACTTCGCCATCAGCAATAAGCGCAGCGGCCTGCATGCTTACGCCACCGTGATTACAATACAAAATATAACTATACCCTAATGCCAGACAATAATTCCCTGCTTCTATCTGCTCCCATGCCAAACAAAAAGCGTCTCCTATGTGTCCTGCTTCAAATTCCTCCCTGCTCCGCAAGTCAATAAAAATCACATCTTCTTTCATGACATTTGCAGCGGCTTCTTTCGCTGACATGAGTCCAAACATCCGTTGTCCCATAAATTTTTATCACCACACATCTTAGTGCGTACCTTCTTAATATGTAGTATATGCCGCCGGACGCAAAAAGGAATGCGGCCGGCAACATATTTTACTTACTATCTGCAGTTCTCGTTTTTATTGTTGTTCTTGTTGCTGTCCTTGCTGCTATTCTGATTGTTGTTCTGGCTGTTGTTCTGATAATTGTTCTTGTTCTGATTGTTGTCCTGATAATTATTCTGATTATTGTTTGACATTGCAAACTCCTCCTATAAAAAAATAATTTTTGGTTACATGAAGTATTATCTCTCATATAGCTTTTTTTATTCGGAAAGCAGAAAATTACACTCGTGGTTACATTGTTATAGGAAATATGGCCTATTTTTTGTCGAAAATGCTTGCATTTTGCCAAAGCAGAAAGTATAATCATTAACAGAAAGGAAATAATTCCTTATTTATTTCTTTTCATACCCCTTATAATTATTTATACTCCCCTCATCAAAATAGTCGGTAGCTCCCCTACCGGCTATTTTACCGTTTACGGATCAATTCCAATTAAAAAGCGCTCCTGTACCGTGTTTTACACAATACAGGGAAGCGCTCCCATAAGTCCTTCTATTTTTTTAACCGTAACAAATGTCATCTGTGTCGTACAGTAAAATCTTGAATCTTCAATTATAAGCACTGTTCCCGGATACATCTTACTCTTGGCAGAAAAACTTGCCGTAGCACCTGCTGAGCGAAGACCTCTGAGCCTGTCAAGCTTCTGCTGTAAATTACTAAGTTCATTTGTAAGTCTTATCTTCTCACTGATTTTCTTTCTGTCGCTGTCCTTAACTTCTTTCACTGTACCAAGGCTCTGAGCCATTGCAAGTTCACGAAGTTCAAGCGTCAACTCATCCACCCGTTTAAGATCGTTGTTGAGTATCTCTTCTGCTTCTTCTATCTGACTCTCTATGTAATCAATATCAACAAGTGACAACACTGTCTTGGCTTCATTCCTGTTACCTATTATACTTGCTATTATCTTATCACCTGCAACTATCCTTCCGCCAATAATTGCACCCTTATTACCTGCAACCTCTACATTACCATTACACTTAATATCACAGTTAAGGATATAATTGGCATTAACATCACCTTCGGCAATTATACTGACCTGTTCAAAGAACTTGCCGGAAACATTACCACCGCTTTTGATGCTGCCTTTGCCGCTACCCTGCATACCACTCTGTAAAACAACATCCTTACCTGCTTCAATCGTAGAAGGTTCTACTGTTCCGCATATTGTAACGCTACCGGTAGCCTTAATAGTTATGCCCTGCATAACATCGCCTCTTACGATAATATCACCATCAAATACCAAATCCTTAAGAAGATAATCTATCATACCGTCAATCTCAAGGATGTTCTTAACATTAAGTACATTACCGTTTATAACCGCTTTACCTGTAACTGCCGCAGTGTAAACACACTTATCCTCTGATAAATAGAAGCCTCTGCCTCTTAATGTCCTCTGGTCCTTACCGGGCTTCGCCATAAGCTGCTCTCCGGCAACGCTGAAACCGTTCTTACCCTTAGTCGCCGGGAAATATCTGGCGATTACATCTCCGGCCTCAACTACTTTAACCTTGCCGGCCGTATGATAATCCACTGAACCATCTTCCAAAACTTTCGGTTTACTGTCATCTATGGTATCAAAATAATACTCATAATACCCGTCTTTACCGTCTTCCTTCGGAAATCCCGTAGCAACAAGAACCTGTTTCTTATACTCTTTATTCGCAAGCATACTCTTAATTGCCTGTGTATCCACACCAAAAACAACCTTCTTCTGCTTAAGAATCCAATTAATATCCTTAACGGTATATTCCTTGTCCTTAGGCGGAGGAAAGATATTAAGATATGCTCTGACACCATTTTCTTCTAAATAAATGACTGCAGACTCCATCGCAATCTGCAATTCTTCCTGGGTGAGTGCTGCCATGTGCAAGCCCCCTTACACAATATTAGTTACCATAATAATTTTACATTATTTCAACCGAAAAGTCCATATAAACTTGAATATTTGTGACATAATCACTATTTATTCACGCATCTTCGGTTGAAAAACAAGACTGCCCAGATATCCAAAAATAAGTGCTGCGGAAATGCCAACCGCACTCGCCTTAAAACCGCCTTTAAATATACCGAGAATTCCGTCCGAATCAATTGCCTCTCTAACACCCTTCCAAAGTGTATTACCAAATCCGAGAAGCGGAACTCCCGCTCCCGAACCCGCAAACTCAAGAAATGGTTCATACACTCCGATTGCACCAAGTAACGAGCCAAGACACACAAGAATTACCATAACCCGGCCCGGCATAAGTTTGGTACGATCCAGAAGAATCTGCACCACCGCACAAATAAGACCACCTACAAGAAATGATTTTACAAACTCCATATTATTCTCCCCCTAACAATGCTCCAACACAACAGCATGTGCAATTCCCGGAACTGTTCTGCCCTCATTAAACGAAACCTTTGATAAAAGTGCACCTGTAGGCATGAACAACATTCTCTTTATATTTCCTTTTTCAAGCTCACGAAGATAATATGCGCAAAGCACCGTGGCACTGCAACCGCAACCGCTACCTCCTGCATGAGTATCTTGTGTCTCCTTATCAAACATTTTTATTCCGCAGTCAGAGTAATTCTGCGAAATATCAAAATCCTTTTGCTTCATAAGTTCGATAATAATATCCCTGCCGACATACCCAAGGTCACCCGTAACGATTCTGTCGTAATCTTCCGGCCTCCTGTCAAAATCCATCATATGCTGATAAAGCGTATCACAAGCCGCCGGAGCCATACACGCTCCCATATTCATGGAGTCCTTAACACCCATATCAACTATTTTACCTGCCGTAATTCCGGTTATACGTACATGACTTCTCTTCTTGCCGATAATTACCGCACCGCTTCCCGTCACCGTCCACTGCGCAGACGGAACGCGCTGTGTTCCGTATTCAAGAGGAAATCTAAACTGCTTTTCGGCACTCGCAAAATGACTTGACGCCATGGCGATTACATTCTCTGCAAAGCCGCCTGCCACCGTCATCGCACCAAGGCTCATAGCCTCGCCCATCGTAGAGCAGGCACCGTAAAGTCCGAAAAGCGGAATCTCCAAATCCATAAGTCCGAAAGAAGTTGCCGTTTCCTGCTCAAGCAAATCTCCCGAAAACAAATATCTTATATCTGATTTCTGCAAATTACTCTTATTAATTACCCTCATGGCGGCACGACGCTGGATTTCGCTCTCCGCCTCCTCCCAGCTGTCCTTACCAAACATCGGATCCTGTTCTATTTCATCAAATAATTTGGCAAGCGGGCCTTCGCCTTCTTTTTTACCTACCACAGATGCACCTGCCTGTATATACGGTGCCTCGTCAAACTGAATACTTTGCAAGCCTTTTATCATAAATTAATCCCCTGCTATTTTATATTTTTCTTAGAAT
>JAZNXQ010000109.1:0-3019 GCA_045593945.1 Lachnospiraceae bacterium
TGCACCGCCTGCAAGGAACCATGCTGTAGCACCAACCTCAAGGTTAGGCTGAGGTGTCCAGAATGCTGTAGCAACAGGAAGCTTCGGCATCGGCTTCTCAACCGGCTTACAGTCAACTGCGTTAACGATAAGTCTGAAACGATTACCAAGGTCAACAAGTGATGTAGCTGTACCCTGACCAACCTTTGATGTAAATACAAGTCTTGCCGGATCCTCACGGTTACCCATTGAAAGAGGATTAACCTTGATTGAAATCGGGCCATCAGCAATTGTAGGACAAACCTCAAGCATGTGAGCCTGAAGGATTCCTTCCTTGCCGGGAACAAGATTATATGTATAGTCCTCTAAGAAAGATGTACCCTTGGCATCCTTGGTATTAGCTGCCATAATCTTCATAAGACGTACCATTGCAGCTGTCTTCCAGTCACCTTCTGCACCAAAGCCGTAGCCCTTTTCCATAAGACGCTGCATAGCAAGTCCCGGAAGCTGCTTAAGTCCGCCGAGCATACCGAAGTGTGTAACGATTGCATGATAATCACGCTCTAAAAGGAATTTCTCAAAACCGATCTCAATCTGTGCCTGAACAGCAACATGCTCACGGAATTCCTTCTCGTCTCTTCCCTCAAGAAGAATCTGATATTTGCTGTAGTATTCTTCAACAAGTGCGTTAACGTCTGCTGCGCTTACAGCGTCTACGTATTCTACTACGTCGTTAACATTGTAGTGGTCGATTTCCCAACCGAATTTGATCTGAGCCTCAACCTTGTCACCTTCTGTTACGGCAACGTTGTTCATGTTATCACCAACACGGCAAACACGGATATGGCTTGACTCCATAACACCGATAGCTGTTCTCATCCAGCTTCCGATCTTCTCCTGAACATCGGGGTTAGCCCAGTGACCAACAATAATCTTTCTCTCGATACCCATACGGCTTACAACGTGAGCGTACTCTCTGTCGCCGTGTGCTGACTGGTTCTCGTTCATGAAATCCATATCGATTGTGTCGTAAGGAATCTCCTCGTTAAACTGTGTATGTAAGTGGCAAAGGGATTTCTTAAACTCCTGTAATCCGATAATCCACATCTTAGCGGGTGAAAAAGTATGCATCCATGTAATAACACCTGCACACTCAGGGTCGTTATTCGCATCATTAAAAGTCTGACGGATGGACGCCTGGCTGATAAGTGTGGGCTTCCAAACTACCTCAAAGGGAAGCTTACCTGACTTATTAAGGGCATCAACAATAATCTGTGAGTGCTCTGCTACCTTGCGAAGACACTCATCGCCATACAGATCCTGTGAACCTGTAGCAAACCAAAATTTGTACTTCTTGTTCTCTAACATGATTTTTCCTCCTATACATAGTAAGTCGATTATACTATGTATTTTACAATAATTCCGCTGATATAACAAGTAAAATATGTCTTTATTTTAAGCGATTTTCCGTTATACTCCGGTTCTTTTTTTTAGTTAAATAACCGCTAAAACAAAAGAGTTGATTTACTTGCTATTCTCACTTTTAAAGCGTGTATATCAACTCTTTTTTTATATTTTGACTTAATCAATCTCTTCTCTCATTACCCTAAATTATATGCGTTTTACTAAGCTTGCGCATTGTATCGGATATAATTTTATGCTACAATTAGAAAAACTTTAATTTCCATGGCGGAATCCGCCTGTTTCGAGGTAATAACATGGCAAAAATCCTACTTGTTGAAGACGACAAAAGCATCGTCACTAATTTATGCGAATTTCTTACCGGAGAAGGCTACGAGGTAAAAAGTGCATCCGGGCAATCAGGTGCACTCTCACTGCTTGCAGACAACCAATTTGACCTTGTGCTGCTTGATATATCTTTATCCGACGGCAACGGCTTTACCGTCTGCTCCGCAATCAAAAAAGAATACGGTATACCCGTTATTTTCCTTACGGCATCGGGAGACGAATACAGCACCGTTACAGGGTTTGAGCTCGGTGCGGACGACTATATCGCCAAGCCCTTCAGACCAAGAGAGCTTGTAACAAGAATCAAGAATATCCTGCGCCTTACGGGAAGCACGGGCTCAGTGATACGCCTCGGAGACGTGCTTGTGGATACGGTCAAAGGCACTGCAAGCAAGAACGGCAGGGATTTATATCTGTCGGCTCTCGAATACCGCCTGCTCCTTGTTTTCATAAACAACCGTGGCGCGATTCTTTCAAGAACCAAGCTTCTTGAATCCATCTGGGATATCGCGGGAGAATTTGTAAACGACAACACTTTAACTGTATACATTAAGCGATTACGTGAAAAAATTGAAGAAGACCCTCAGAATCCGACCATTATTAAAACTGTCCGCGGACTCGGGTATAAGGTAGATGCATGATGAAATTATTTAGAAATCCGGAGGTCGCAAAAAGCCTCTTAACATACGGTTTACTCTCAATAGTTGCAACAGGCGCCTCGGCACTTTTTATGCGGGACGCCCGATTTGTGCTGTTTACTTTTATCTTGTGTGTGCTTGCTGCGTCGGTACATTTTATCTTTACTTATGCAAGATACAGACGTATTGCGGAGCTGTCCTCAGACGTCAACCGTATTCTGCACGGCGACAGCCACATTTCCCTCGATAAGTATTCAGAGGGCGAGCTTGCGATTTTGCAGAGCGAGATTTACAAAATGACTGTACGGTTACGCGAGCAACAACAACGCTTACAGGACGACAAAATATATCTTGCCGACTCCATCGCAGATATTTCTCATCAGATAAAGACTCCTCTTACATCCATCAATCTGCTTGTGTCATTTTTGTCGGAACCGGACATATCGGACGAACGCAGGCACAAGCTTATCCGTGAGCTGTATGAACTTCTTTCACGAATTGAATGGTTAATTACCGCCCTTCTCAAAATATCAAAGCTTGACGCGGGAACAGTACAATTCAGTACAGAGACACTGTCCATGGACGAGCTTATCAAAAAAGCAACCTCCCCTCTTCTTGTTCCGATGGAGCTTCGCGAGCAGGAGCTTTTCATC
>JAZNXQ010000110.1:0-2735 GCA_045593945.1 Lachnospiraceae bacterium
ATTTTATGAGGAGGACAGAATACTTCATCCGACATGGCGTATGCTTGGCTCAGAGAATCCGTCAGTGGGCGGAATAAGAGGCAACTACAAGGATGAAGGAATGTTTTTTGACAGATACGAGATAAGCACACTGGATAATGAAGCATTGTGGCGTTTTACGGCGACACATGATTATGTTGCAGGTGATTATCTCTGGACAGGTATAGATTATCTTGGTGAGACAAGATAGCCGTCAAGGGGTGCTGCAAGCGGTCCGCTTGATACGGCAGGTTTTGAAAAGGACTCTTACTATTATTTCAGGTCAATTTGGAATGATGAGGATATAACATTGCATCTTATACCGCATTGGAATTGGCAGGGACAGGAAGGAACGTTCAAGCATATTATCTGCTATACCAACTGCGATGAGGTTAAGCTTTATATTAACGACAGACTTGTCGGAACTAAGGGGCTTGGTTGGCCGAGAAGCGGTGCACAGAATAACTGGTTTGAAGGCAGGAACACTTACCGTACAACCAATGATTTGCATCTTTCCTTTGATGTGCCGTATGAGCAGGGTGAACTTAAGGCAGTTGGTTATAAAAATGGCGAGATAGTGGCAGAAAAGGTGCTTAAAACAACAGGCGACGAAGTAAAGCTTGTTGCGGTACCTGACAAAAAAATGGTGGAACCCGGCGGTATTGTGCAGTTTGAAATAAGTGCTGCAGACGAGCGGGGATTAAAAGTACCTGACGCGACACCACTTGTAAGTGTAAGCATTGACGGACCGGCACATCTTGTCGGAATGGACGGCGGTGACCTTAAAGACTTAACAGTATATGCCGAGTCTTCGCGTAAAATGTTTGCAGGTGCGCTTCTTGCAACAGTTATGGCGGATGCACCGGGGAAAGTTACTGTTACATTTGAGGCAGAGGGACTTGAAGCAGATATTGTTGAATTAAATATTGACTTTTTTGCTGAAAAGTAAGAAAATATATGTGAAAAGTTACTTTTTGGTTACAAATTATAATATATAAAGGAGAGGAATACTTATGGCAAACAGATTTATTTTGAATGAGATTTCGTATCACGGAGCAGGTGCTATTGCAGCAGTTGCAGATGAGGCAAAAGGCAGAGGCTTTAAGAAGGCATTGGTATGCTCGGACCCGGATTTGATTAAGTTTGGTGTTACTAAGAAGGTACTTGATGTTCTTGACGGAGCAGGACTTGCTTATGAGATTTTTTCAGAAATCAAGCCCAATCCTACTATCGAGAATGTACAGGCTGGTGTAGAAGCGTTTAAGGCAGCAGGCGCAGATTATATCGTTGCAATTGGCGGCGGTTCATCAATGGATACTGCGAAGGCTGTAGGTATTATCATTACCAACCCTGAATTTGCAGATGTAAGAAGCCTTGAAGGTGTTGCTGACACCAAGAATAAATGTGTTCCGATTATCGCAGTTCCTACAACTGCAGGTACGGCAGCAGAAGTTACAATCAATTACGTTATCACAGACGTAGAGAAGAATCGTAAGATGGTTTGTGTAGACCCTCATGATATCCCGATTGTGGCAGTAGTTGACCCTGATATGATGTCAACAATGCCTAAGAGCCTTACGGCAGCTACAGGTATGGATGCTTTGACACATGCCATCGAAGGTTATATTACAGCAGGCGCTTGGGAACTTTCAGATATGTTCCATTTAAAAGCTATAGAAATTATTGCACGCTCACTCAGAGGTGCTGTAGATAACACACCCGAAGGCCGTGAGGGTATGGCTCTCGGACAGTATGTTGCAGGTATGGGCTTCTCTAACGTTGGACTTGGTATTGTTCACTCAATGGCACATCCTTTTGGAGTTTTGTATGATATATCGTATGGAATCGCTAATGCAATCATCCTTCCTACAGTTATGGAATACAATGCTGAAGCAACGGGCGATAAGTACAAATACATCGCGCAGGCTATGGGCGTTAAGGGCACAGAGAATATGAGCGTGGAAGAGTACAGAAAGGCAGCAATTGACGCAGTTAAGCAGCTTTCAAAGGATGTTGGAATTCCTGCAGACCTTAAGGATATCGTTAAGAAAGAAGATATTCCTTTCCTTGCACAGTCTGCATTTGACGATGCTTGCCGCCCGGGTAATCCGAAGGCAACAAGCGTTGAAGATATTACTAAGTTATATGAGTCTTTATTGTAAGATTAAATAAAATATAATTATGTATTCATATCCTCGCGGATTATCGGAAACAGTAATTCGCGGGGATATTCCTTTTATAAAGGCTTTTTTTGAAAAGAGAAATGTGGTACACTGAACAGAGAGAATAAAATGGATTAAGTAAGTATGGTAAAATATACGGAGGACAACATGCAATTTTACATGGCACCCATGGAAGGGTTTACAGGCTATATTTTCAGGAATATTTATCACAAACATTTTGGCGACGTGGACAAGTATTTCACACCGTTTATATCGGGTGGCGGCTTAAGCCACAAAGAGATTAACGATATGAACCCTGAACATAACAAGGGGATGGTGGTTGTACCGCAGATTCTTACCAACAAAACGGAAGATTTTTTGAATATTGCGAAAATACTTGAGGATTTGGGGTATACTACTGTTAATCTTAATCTAGGCTGTCCTTCGGGTACGGTTGTTTCAAAAGGACGTGGCGCAGGTTTCCTTGCATACCCGAAGGAACTTGATGCTTTTCTTGCAGAGATATTTGAAAAATGCCCGCTTAAGATTTCGATA
>JAZNXQ010000111.1:0-2262 GCA_045593945.1 Lachnospiraceae bacterium
GGATTCTTGAATGACAGACTGGGAGTCGAGCTTCTGCTCGTAAATTGTAGTATGAAAGAATAACGATAGCCATTAGAAAGGTCCTTTTATGAAGCCAGTAATAACGAGAATTCAAAATTACTATACGCAGACAGGTGTGGGTAATGAGGTCGTATTTATGTGGAAGTACGGCGAAGGAACACATCGCCAGACTGCATATAAGATAGATATATTTTGTGCAGGTAAGAATGTCTGCACAACAGGTAAAGTCATGTCGGGTGAGCAGAATAATATAGCGCTTAAGCTTGACTTAGAGGAACAGACAGAATATGAATATACAATTAGTGTGTGGAATGAGGCTGATGAGCTGTATGTATCTGACAAAGCTGCATTTATAACAGGCGTGCGCTCCTGGCGAGGAGAATGGATTGGTAACGGTACAAAGAAGCCATTTATCGCTTCTAAGAAATTTAATGTAGAGCAAAACAAAAAGGCAGTATTATCGGTATGTGTTCCCGGACAATATGAAGTAAAATTTAATGGCAAGAAAATAAGTCCGTTTGTCTATGAAGGCTCGCATACGGACTTTAATAAGCATGTTCATTATAATACATATGACATAACGGATTTTCTTGTAGTCGGGGAGAATGCGTTATCTGTTGAGGTGGCAAACGGATGGTATATTGCAGACGATGATAACGGAAAACGTTTCTTTTATACTATAGACAAGGGCTACGAGGCTTTTGGAGACCAGCTCGCATTACTAGTGCAAGTGAAACTGGGAGACGAGTATATCGTATCGGGTACTGACTGGGAGGTAAGTGCTTCAAGAACCACACTTGCTGATATTTACGGCAGTGAGGATATGGATTATACGTTAGAATATAATTGGGAGTGCGCGAAGGTTGTGGCATCGCCAAAGGGAGAAGTAATACCTGCGGCATATCCTCCGATTACCTGTAAAAAAGTATATGTGCCGATAAGTATCGACCGAGAAAGAGGAATATTTGACTTTGGGCAGAATATGTCTTCACAGTTCAGACTTAAGATTAAGGGAGAGCGTGGGCAGGTTGTAAAGGTAATTCCGGCTGAGAAACTTAAATCGGACGGGGATATTTGGCAGACAATCAACACTTATTCACTTTTAACATTAAGCGGCGGAGTTGATACATTTGAACAGAGGTTTTCGGTAAACGGAGCAAGGTGGTATAAGATAGAAGGTGCGGACGTATCAGATGTACTTGAGTTTAAATCTTCTTTTGTGACTTCTTCTGCAAAACGTAGCGGGTATTTTAACTGTTCGGATGAGAATTTAAATAAGATATATCAGATTATACTGAATGCCATAGACAGTAATCTTAATCATTCACATACCGACTGCCCGACGATTGAAAAGCTTGGGTGGTTGGAGCCGGACCATCTGATGGGTAAGGCTGTTATGTATCTTAAGGATGTGGATATGCTTTGGTCAAAGATAGCGATGGACATGAGGGATTCGCAGTATGCCCAAGGTGAGTTTGACATTGATAACGGAGCATTTCCGCATGAATATAAGGAGGGGCTTATACCGTCCATTGCGCCAAGATACGCGAAGTTTATTACTGACTGGAAACAGGGAAGTTTTTGGGATATTATACCGTGGGGAAGTTCGATTATTCTGGCGGCATATGAGCAGTATCTTTTTTACGGTAATACCAAGGTGCTTTCGGATAACTATGAAAGTGCCAAAAGGTATATTGAATATCTGACTGACCAGTATAATGATTATAACAGGCTTTATAAGAAAGAAGGAAAAGTACGTTTTATTTGTGCGGGACTCGGAGACTGGGGAACAGGTCAGAACAAAGGAGAGAGCCGTGAAAATATAGAGACGGCATTTTATTATCGTGACCTTGTGATAATGGCTGAGATTTCAAAAATTCTTGGTAAAGGTGACGAGGAAATCTATCTTGAGCAGGCCGAAAACGTAAAGAAGTTGTATAATGAGGCATTGCTTGTTGAGGAAGGTAATACGGCATATTATATGGCATATGATACCGGTAAGAAGACGCAGGCTAATCAGGCGATTCCGCTTATGTTTGGACTTGTGCCGGAAGCGCTAAGAGATAAAGAGTCAAAGTCTTTGATTGAATTGTGCGAGGGAGAGCATCTTAAGTGCGGAGAAATCGGTCTCGTATATATTTTACGTGCCTTGTCGGCGCTTGACAGAGACGATATTATCTACGAAATGATACTTAAAGAAGAGCATCCTTCATATCTGCGTTTTGTAAAATGTGGTGAGAC
>JAZNXQ010000112.1:0-2656 GCA_045593945.1 Lachnospiraceae bacterium
TGTATGCTTCAAGCTCTTTGATAAGCTTAACGCCTTCTTCAATCTCGTCCTCACACTTCTGAACAACGAGGAACTTAACTCTCTTCTCGTTGATATCGCCAAGAAGTGCCTTGAAGCTGTCAAGCGTGTTATTCTCACAGCCGAGTGCAAGTACAAGTACACCTGCCGCATTGGGATGATTAACAAGGCCCTTGAGAATCTTCTGTGTGGTTGTATGATCATCGCCAAGCTGTGAACATCCGTAAGGATGAGGGAAACACTTAGCGCCCGTAAGTCTTGAAAGTCTCTCTGCAAGTGCATTAACACAACCTACAGTATTAACAATCCAGATTTCATTACGGATACCTACATCGCCGTTTTCACGAAGGTAGCCTTCAAATGTAGCATCCTTAACCTCGTCAAACTTAAGCTCTGTAAGGTTCGGCTCGTATGTATATACATTGCCTTCCTTAAGACCTGTCTTAAGATTGTGGCTGTGAACGTGGTCGCCTGCCTTGATATCCTCTGTCGCATTACCGATGCTGTAACCGTACTTGATTACTGCCTCGCCCTTAGCGATATCCTTTATTGCTCTTTTATGTCCCGTCTGAACACTTACTTCAACATTGTCATCGGGATGAATTTTTATCCATTCCATATAAGTCACCTCATATCAAATAAAAATTAATTATGCAAGCACTGCTTCGTAAGCCTTAGCCATACCGTCATTCTGAATGCTGTTGTAGTATGCCTCAACAGTATCCTTCATGAATGACAAATCCTGTCCCCAGTACTCTTCTTTTGCAAGAATGTCTGCAACAGAAGCAGTCTTCATGTATTCCATAATCTCCGGCAAATCGTTAGCTGCATCTGTTCTGTAGAAAGCAATAAGTGCAGCAAGTGAGAATGTAAGACAAGCCGGAAGCTTCTTGTTCTGCTCGTAGTACTCGATGATTGTCGGAAGAACTCTCGCTGTAAATTTGCTTACTGAGTTAAGAGCGATTGACAAAAGTCTGTGCTTAACAAAAGGATTAGCAAATCTCTCTACAACGTCCTTACCAAACTGGATATCAACGTCTGAGTTACCGAGTGTCGGGATAATCTCGTCAAATAATGTCTTATGTAAAAACTTGCCTACTACCGGGTCAGCCACACACTCACCAACAGTCTCAAGACCGTAAAGGTGTGCCGCAAGAACCATGGAAGTATGACCACCGTTAAGAATTCTTACTTTACGCTTCTTGTAAGGTGTTACGTCGTCTGTCCAAACTACGTTAAAGCCTGCCTTCTGGAAAGGAAGCTCATCCTCGAAGTTGCCCTCGATTACCCACAAGTGGAAAATCTCAGCTGTATTAACAAGGTTATCAACCTTACCAATCTTAGCTGTGAAAGCTTCGATGTCGTCTCTGGGGTATCCTGTACAGATACGGTCAACCAAAGTACTGCAGAAATGGTTCTCGTTCATGATGAAGTTCTTGAACTCATCACCAAGCTGCCATAAATCACAATATTTCAAAACGCACTCTTTTAATACGTCACCGTTCTTATCAATAAGCTCACATGATAAAATGATAAATCCCGGAAGTCCTGCCTTAAAACGCTCATAAAGAAGTGCTGTAAGCTTCGCAGGGAAAGACTTCGGCGGTGCATCGTCAAGCTTCTCTGTTCCGAGATAAACGATACCTGCCTCTGTTGTATTGGAAACGATTACTCTCGCATCAGGATTGTGTGCAAGCTTAAGATACTCCGCATAATCCTTGTAAGGGTCAACGCCTCTTGAGATTACAGTAATCTTGGTCATCTCCTCTACCGGCTGACCATCCTTAATTCCTCTTAAAAACTGGTGATATTCACCTTTTTGCTCATTGAGCATCGGGATAAGACCCTGCTCGATAGGCTGTACTACAACAACCTTACCATCATACAAACCCTTCTCATTCAAGCCATGAAAAAAGTAATCAACAAAACTTCTTAAAAAAGCACCCTCGCCAAACTGAATTACAGTTTCCTTCATCTTGTCACCTCATAAAAAATATTATTTTGATTGCATATTGCACCATATTACTTTTTTAATTCTACCACGCAATTATTGTGATAACAAGCCTAATATTGCCTTAAACAGCAAAAAAACATTTAAATATTGCTATTATTTTTAAGAATTGTTATACTATGTTTATAAATGATAAATTCAGGCGCAAAAAAGGACTTCCGGGAGGGTTAAAATGCAGCAGACTTCGTTCTATCCGATAGACAAATTTTTCATCGAATTCATCCAAAATAAAGAAAAATACAACATGAAATTCCAGCATTACCATAATGCCTACGAGATTTATCTGCACGTCTACGGCGAGCGTTATTTTTTCTTAGACGACATCTGCCACGTGCTGCAGCCCGGCGACTTGTACATTCTTCCGCCGTTTGCCGTTCACTATACCGAAAGCCGCGAGGTTAACTACTACGAGCGCTACGTTATCAATTTCTCACTGGATGCGCTCTCCTTTTTCCTGTCCGAAAATGAACTCAAGCTCCTCGCCGAAAAAATCAACTCAGCAATCATCAGACTCACGCCCGAGCTCATGGAATCCATTTTTAATGATTTCAAGCGTATCGACGAGCTTTCCAAAAAAGGCGGTTTTCTCGCTGAAAAGCAGCTCTTTACGGCTGTGTTCCAGCTTCT
>JAZNXQ010000113.1:0-4961 GCA_045593945.1 Lachnospiraceae bacterium
CTTCCGCTTGCTGCACTACCGGATTCAATGATGTAGTAATGAATTGTGTTCTTACTAACTCTTCCGGTGCTCTCGTTCAATACATACGCCTTGAAGGACATAGTATGAGTAATAGCTCTTTCCTGACCGGTGTATCTGAAGTCTTTATTGTCACCGTTTTGTCTGTACCAGATACTGTAATTCTTATCGGTAGGAATATTTTCATCATATCCAATTGTTGTTGTCTTGCCGTCGCTTTCAAGATACGTTCCTGAAGGAAGCTCAATAATCGGTGCAAGCGGCACAAAATTATAGACATAACTTACTACAGAACTGTAATTACCATTCTTTGCATATCTGAGCTGCAAAATGGTATCTTCCTTAAACAAAAGACCATTGCCGTCGTATTCTTCCCATTCGCCTTCGTTATCAATCCTGTATTGAATTTTTCCGCCACTGTTAAGCGAATAAAGCATTACCTTCAGAATATTATTGTTATCATCAATTTTTCTTTCCTCATACGTTCCGGTCTCCTTATCTGCATAAGGTGGAGCAAGAACCGTGCTATTTGAGATTGCGTATGTATATCTGTTGGTATCACTTTCTACGCCATCAAGTGTAGAAGAAATCTCCAATGTGACACTGCCGGAATTTACACCTGTATTTAAGTATCCGAGCTGCTCGGTGCATTCTTCGTCTCGGTATGCCATACCGGTCTCTGTGTCAATATAAAATCTCTCACCCTCAGTATTTATAAACTCATTTTCAAAGCTACCGATTTTATAGTTTATAGTGCTGCCTTTAACAGCATCAACCGGAACAACAGGAAGTTTCGCTTCGTTGATAGTTGCAGAAGGAGCAGCTTTCGGCGCCTGCGGAGTTACAGTATAAGAGAAAATACCTACATCACTCTTTACACCAAAAACATTAACTGCCACTGCTTTTATAACTGTGTTACCTTTGATGTCAATAAATGCCGTTCCGTCATAAAGATAAGTTCCGGATGTATTTGGAACAGGATCAGGACATAATCCACCATCATAGGAAATGGTATAGTAAATTTGAGTTCCCTGTGGTACAGGCATAAACTGTGTTGCAAAGCCTTCGCCACCTATTTCATGGATATAATATCCGGGAAGGAGTGTCGTAAGAGGCTTAACAGGTTTTAATGTTACAATGTCGTATGAATGTTTTACAACACTTGACCAGCTTTCACCATTTTTAAGAACCACTGCTGTTACTACAGTATATTTTGTAATGTCAATCACCGCAGAGTCAGATGCTTCATTTGCATGAATTCTTGTGGTACTTGTTGTAGGATCGCTTCCGTCAAGTGTGTAGTAAAGATCGTAATCGTCCGTATTAGACTCTGTGCTTTCAGGCGTGTAAATTGTAATTTTGTTTGCATTTGTAAACTGTGTGCTCTCCGGTGCAAATTCAGGAGGCAATGGTTTAATTTTGTATGTAAAGACATACTCTGCTCCCTCGGACTTAACGGTTGTTCCGTCAGTTTCAAATTCAACAGCCTTAGCTGTAATATTGGTATCTTCTCCAAGTTCAAGAACATCTGTGTATTTTTTCCATTGGCCATCACCGGTATGATACATTACAGTATAGTCAGGATTGTTCGGCGTAAGAGTTACATTAACACTGCCTTCATAAACACCAGACGGATAGAATGCATCTACACCATAATCATCATAGAAACTAAAAAGATAATAGTATGAAACCTTATCGCTCCATTCTCCATCGTAAAAGCTTATGGTGCGAAGAGTTGTGTCTTTCGCAAGTGTAATCGGAATACCCGTGTATTCTATTCCGTTTGTTTTCGGATCACTTCCGTCAATAGTATAGTAAATTGTTGCACCTTCCGTTGCACATGAAAGTCTTACGTCAATTTTTTCGGTGTATTCACCTGATGGCTTGTCTGCTACAGGGGCAAGAGGTTTGATTGAGAAGTAATATACGGCAGGTTCGCTGTATTTTCCCAAATTATTAGTAATAAGCCTTACGGTCGTGTTTTTATCAATTTCTATAACTGGATTTTGTTTTGAAACCTTAACCCAACTTGTTTCAGGATTGTCACCGATTACCGGATTTTCAGCATCCAAATCAGAAAATGTATAATAAACCTCACTACCGTCCGCTATATTTTCGTAAACATTCTTATCCGAAGCATACACACCAATCTTTGTTGAAAGAGTGTTTATATCAGGTAATAAAGCCTTATCTTCATCAAACAAATACGGTCTATCAGGCAGAATCTTATATTCGTAGCTTACTGCACTTGAATATTTACCATCGCTTGCACGATATGCACAAGCTTTAATTTCTGTATCAAGAGTGATTTCAATTGGTCCATCATATTTAATTCTCGTAGAACTTCCTGCAGGTTCACTTCCGTCTGTTGTATAATAAATGGGAAGGTTGTCATCTTGTGTAAGCTCTACAGTTACCGTTTCAACATAGCTACCAGAGGTAGGCCTTGCAATAGGTGGAGTCGGCTTTGACTTATCTTTAATTAAGATATGATGATAACCACCGTTTATAGCATTAAAATCAAAGGTCTGGTCATTAAGTTCATCAGTTTGATTTTTAGCGAACAGCTCAAGAGCATATTCTTCCTCACCGCTATCTATATCAATAAACACATCGGTGCTACCGGTTTTTAGAGGAGTTAAAGAAAGCTTCGCAAGATTATACCATAGCTGACCATCCTCTTTTTGCGGTACATAACCTCCGCTGTAGAATACAGTCACAAATGCCGTCTTATATGTTTTTGTGCCAAAGGTATAAGTTCCGCTACCTGTTGGTACGTAAACAAAATATCCCACACTTTGAGGCACATCCTCAACAGTGCCGTTTCCGACATTTTCATCATTACTTCCGGAATCAGGAAAATTATAATCTGGAATGGTATAGTCAATAGGTGAAGCGTTGCTTCCCTCAACAAAGTCAAAATATTCAGGATCGAAGCAAATACGAAGCCTATAACCATTCAGGTCATATCGAGGCTCCTTATGAGTATTTGTATTTTTGTCATATTCTCCCTTATTCGGATTATCTACCGCAAAATATATATCTGCGTCTTCACCCATATATACTGTACTGTTATTCGTTGTTACCTGCGGATTTTCTCCTTGAGCATGCAGGTAAACCGAGCGCAGAGTCTTATCGTTATCTGCTGCCGATATATTCAGCGGAAATATACTGATAAGCATAACAATACTTAATAATAGTGAAATGATTTTACTGCGTGTCATAAGTTATTTGCTCCTTTGTATGTTTTATGCAGAGGTGTCTTGCCTCTTTCAAAACATACAACCCATTCGCTAAAGATGTCGTTCCTTAAAATGTAATGAACAAGTTGTATGTTTTGAAAGAGGGGGAAGCCAGGCTTCCCGCCTCAAAAAAGCTTTTAATTAGTTGTTCCAAGAAACAAGTACATAAGCTACGTCCTTAGAATCAATTACGCCATCACGGTTGAGGTCGTATTTAGCATATCCATTTTCTGTTGTAGAAACAGAACCAAAGTATGATACAACTGCCGAGAGGTCATAAATGTTGATGTTGTTATCCTTAACAATATCGCCCGCAAGGAAGGTAACATTTACTTTGCTTGATTCCTTACCGATTTCTACGAACTGTGCCTCATCCATAACGTT
Source organism: Lachnospiraceae bacterium (assembly GCA_045593945.1). GTDB lineage: Bacteria > Bacillota > Clostridia > Lachnospirales > Lachnospiraceae > SIG300. Next base: position 3,645 of record JAZNXQ010000113.1, read on the forward strand.
ATTCCAGAATCTTAAGGTCTTGTCTTCAGTCATTGTTACTGTGTAACGAGCTGTTCTGTAGCCTGCACCTGAAATTGTTACGGTGTATGCATTGTTAAGGGTAAGAGCATCGGTTACGTTGATTACATAAGAACCGTTAACCATATCTGCAACATATTTTGCGTCAGCTTTACCAAAAATGTCAAGGTCTGTTGCTCCTGCATCATTACCAAGTGCAATGGTGATGTCTTTTGCAAGGTCTCCACCTGAGATTACAACCTTCATATCCTGATATGCAATTACCTGATTTTCAACTGCATTCGGGAAGTCAATCTTGATTGCAAGATTTCTGTCAGGAACAGCGATTGTAACTTCACCTGTTGTAGCATTGTCAATAACAAGCTCGCCGTTTGAAATAACTGTTGTATCACCGTCAGGAATGAATGTATCAACAATATTGTCATCAATTGTAGTTGCATGAGCAACGTTTGTAGTTGCGTTTGCATCTACTGCGAAGCTGAATTTACCGTAGCCTGTAAATTTAACCTGACCGATTGTGATGGTTTTATCAGTATCGGTTGTAACGCCGGTTTTTCCGTTATAGTGGAATTCATATCTTACCTTGCTGTTATCAACAGGATTGATTGCAACTTCACTGTTTGATGCGATGATTTCAAAATCGTTTTCGCCCTCAATCTGAGTTAAGAGGAATGTAAGGTCGACAGAGTTGAGTCTGTTGATAATTTTTTCATCATCAGTTGTAAGCTTGATGTCATAAACTGTTTCGCCTTCTTCTTCGCCGGCAGGTTCAAACTTTACTGTAATTGCATCAGGAACAGTAACAAGGTTTCCGTCGATGTAAAGATATGCAACTTCATTATCTGAGTTATAGCCTACATAAACCTTGGTTTTCGGATAGTCAACAGAATCAAGAAGAGCTTTTGATTTATAGGTGTAAACTACACTGTCATTACCGCTGATGGTTGCAGTAAAGTCATTTGTATCATAGTTTGTAAGAATAACCTTTGCATCGTTATCAGTTACTGTAACCTTATTGAATGCAGTAGCTGATGCACCGATTGTTTCTTTTGCGTAGTCATATACGTTAATTACAGTTGTGCTGTCGTCAGTTGCTTTGTTATTGCTGATAGTAAGAACTGCATTAGCGTTTTCCTTGCCCCAGTAACCGCTGTACAACTCAGCAACCTTTGCGAAGGTGTTATCAGAAACATTCACTGTTCCAAGCGCGCTGTTATCAAGAGCGGTATAAATAACAGTGCTGAAGTTTTCAAAGGTACAGCCTGTTACTGTATAGTTAGGAATATGCGCCATAACTGC
>JAZNXQ010000114.1:0-7333 GCA_045593945.1 Lachnospiraceae bacterium
GATTATTTCAGCTGCATCATGTACAACAAACTGCTTGGCACCGATGGCTAAAGCACTTAACGACTATATGCCGATAAAGAGCGGTATCATGTCAACAATCCACGCTTACACAGGCGACCAGATGATCCTTGACGGTCCTCAGAGAAAGGGTGACCTTAGAAGATCAAGAGCAGGTGCTTGCAACATCGTTCCTAACTCAACAGGTGCTGCAAAGGCAATCGGTCTTGTTATTCCTGAGCTTAACGGTAAGCTTATCGGTTCGGCTCAAAGAGTTCCTACACCAACAGGTTCAACAACAATTCTTGTTGCAGTTGTTGAGGGTAAGGCAACAGTTGAGGGTATCAACGCAGCTATGAAGGCAGCAGCTAACGAGTCATTTGCTTACAACACAGACGAAATCGTTTCATCAGATATCGTAGGTTCAAGATTCGGTTCAATCTTCGATGCTACACAGACAATGGTTAGCAAGATCGATGAGGACACATATCAGGTACAGGTTGTATCATGGTATGACAACGAGAATTCTTACACAAGCAACATGGTAAGAACAATCAAATACTTCGCTGAGTTAGCTTAATATTTGGAATTGATCCTATTCGGGTCCGGTCTGGTTGGACCGGACCCGTTTTTATTAAAACATGAAAGGAGCATACTAACATGCTTAACAAGAAATCAGTAGATGATATTAATGTAAAAGGCAAAAAAGTTTTAGTTCGTTGTGACTTTAACGTGCCGCTTAAGAATGGTGTAATCACAGACGAGAACCGTATCGTGGCTGCACTTCCCACAATCAAGAAATTAATTAACGACGGTGGACAGGTTATCCTTTGCTCACATCTCGGTAAGCCGAAGGGAGAGCCGAAGCCTGAACTTACACTTGCTCCTGTTGCAGTTCGTCTTGCAGAGTTACTCGGACAGGAAGTTAAGTTCGCAGCAGACGCTGAAGTTGTTGGACCTAATGCTAAGGCAGCAGTAGCAGCTATGAAGGACGGAGATGTAGTTCTTCTTGAGAATACACGTTACCGTGCAGAAGAGACAAAGAACGGCGAAGCACTCAGCAAGGAACTTGCTTCTTTAGCAGAAGTATATGTAAATGACGCTTTCGGTGCAGCTCACAGAGCACACTGCTCAACAGAAGGTGTTACAAAGTTCATCAGCGGTGAGTCAGTAGTTGGTTACCTCATGCAGAAGGAAATCGATTTCCTTGGCAATGCAGTTAACAACCCTGTTCGTCCTTTCGTTGCAATCCTTGGCGGTGCAAAGGTTGCAGATAAGCTTAACGTTATTTCTAATCTCCTTGAGAAGTGTGATACACTTATCATCGGTGGTGGTATGGCATTTACATTCCTTAAGGCTAAGGGATACGAAATCGGTACATCTTTAGTAGATGACGAGAAGATTGATTACTGTAAGGAAATGATCGAGAAGGCTGAGAAGCTTGGTAAGAAGTTACTTCTTCCGGTTGATACAGCAGTAGCTGCAGCATTCCCGAATCCTATCGATGCAGAAATCGATGTAGATTATGTTGATGCTGACAAGATGCCTGCAGGCAAGATGGGTCTTGATATCGGACCTAAGACAGCAGCTCTTTATGCAGAAGCTGCTAAGACAGCTAAGACAGTTGTTTGGAACGGACCGATGGGTGTATTCGAGAACCCTGTTCTTGCAAAAGGTACAATCGAAGTTGCTAAGGCACTTGCTGAGACAGATGCTACAACAATTATCGGTGGCGGTGATTCTGCAGCAGCAGTTAACCAGCTTGGTTTCGGTGACAAGATGTCACACATCTCTACAGGCGGCGGCGCTTCTCTTGAGTTCTTAGAGGGCAAGGAGCTTCCGGGTGTAGTTGCAGCAAACGACAAATAAGGAGAATTACAGTAATGGCAAGAAGAAAGATTATAGCAGGCAACTGGAAGATGAACAAGACTCCCAGCGAGGCAGTTGCACTTGTTAATGAGTTAAAGCCGTTAGTAGCTACAGAAGATGCAGACGTGGTTTTCTGCGTTCCCGCAATCGACATCATTCCTGCAATGGAAGCTGCTAAAGGTTCCAATATCTGCATCGGTGCAGAGAATATGTACTATGAAGAGAGCGGTGCTTACACAGGCGAAATCGCTCCGGCTATGCTTACAGATGTAGGTGTTAAGTACGTTATCATCGGTCACTCAGAGAGAAGAGAATACTTCGCTGAGACAGATGAGACAGTTAATAAGAAGGTTCTCAAGGCATTTGAGCACGGTATTACACCTATTATCTGCTGTGGTGAGTCTTTAACACAGCGTGAGCAGGGCATCACAATCGACTGGATTCGTCAGCAGATTAAGATTGCTTTCCTTAACGTTACAGCAGATCAGGCTAAGACAGCAGTTATCGCTTACGAGCCTATTTGGGCTATCGGAACAGGTAAGGTTGCTACAACAGAGCAGGCTCAGGAAGTTTGCCATGCAATCCGTGTTTGCATCGGTGAGATTTTTGATCAGGCTACAGCAGAAGCAATTCGTATCCAGTACGGCGGAAGCGTAAGTGCTTCTAACGCTGCTGAGTTATTTGCTCAGGCAGATATCGACGGCGGTCTTGTTGGAGGAGCTTCACTTAAGGCTGATTTTGGTAAGATTGTTAATTATAAATAATAAGTGAAACAGGAGCCGGTGGATAAGAGTATCCCCGGCTCTTTTTTGAGCTTTTTGTAAAAAAATATGGTAATTTAGAATATATTGTGATAATATATATATGTATGAAACCGATTTGTAACTTTTTATAGAAGGGTTGCGCTGTTATCGTGCTGAAAAATATTGATAATTACCGATTTGAAGATTTATTTGACTTATCAGAGATACAAAAGTTAATAGATTCTATGTCAAAGGCGCTTAATATGGGGCTTGTAATTGTGTCGCCCGAAGGGGATTGGATTACAAAGCCAAGTAGTAAGTGCTATTTTTGTGAACAGCTTATTAAGACCTCGAAAAAGGGCTATGAGAACTGTAAGATTTCAGATGCAGCTCTCGGTAGACCTAATAAGGGAGGTCCAATTATTCAGAAGTGTCTGTCGGCAGGTCTGATGGATGCCGGTGTAAGTATATTTCTTAAAGATAAGCATATAGCAAGCTGGATTATCGGGCAGGTAAGGATTCAGTCGGAGATAACCGGTGAAGAAGAGAATATTGCCAAAGCTAAAGAATTAGGTATAGAGCCTAAGATTTATTGTGATGCCTTGGAAAAAGTTCCTGTTATGACGAGGGAGCAGTTTGAGGCAGCAGCTGAGATGGTTAATAATATAGCCGTTCAGTTGTCTGAACTTGGATACCAGAACTATTTGCAGAAAGAGAAGTTAAGAGAAAAGGAAGAAGCAGAGAAAAGACTCGAACAGGAAAAGGACAGATTCGGATATATGGCGAATCATGATGCGCTTACAGGGCTTGGAAGCAGGGCGTATTTTGAAAATAAGCTTCAGGAAATAAGAAACCAAAATATTACCCCTTGTACATATATAGCATGTGATATTAATAATCTGAAGTACACTAATGATATTTTTGGACATGATAAGGGCGATGTTGTTATAAAAACAGCAGCGAGAGTTTTGAAAGCTGAAGCTAAAGAATCTTATATTATCGGCAGGTGCGGTGGCGATGAGATTAATATTTTGCTTCCGGGTGCAGATGAAGCTGAAGCCAATGACTACATAAGACGTGTGCAGACTGCATGTCATGCAGTGAGAGAATGCAGTATTCCGATATCTGTCGCAATGGGTTGCAAAAAGTTGCATTGGAAGGATAATGCATATGAAGACGACATTATTCAGGCCGATGAAGAGATGTATAAGAATAAGCGCAAAATCAAAAAGTCACAGAATCTTATTAAGGAGATATACAACAGACTTGCAGAAAAAGGATACATTAATGTTTATCTTATTGATAAAACAATAGATGTAATTAAGAAGTTTGGTAAATATTTGAATTTATCGGAGAGGGTAGTGGCACGTATTGCTCTTGCGGCAAGAATCTCAGATATAGGATATATTGCAGTTCCGGACAGTGCGTTTGTTGGTAATCTAAAGCAGTATAGTAAAGAAGAAAGAGAACTGCTTAATAAACATACAATTGTAGGCTGTGAACTTGCGAAGTTATATCCCAATACACAGCGTACCGCTAAGGTTATTTTACAGTCTCACGAGGCTTGGGATGGTCAAGGATACCCGTATCAGCTTAAGGGTGATATGATACTTTTTGAAGCTCGTGTGTTATATTTGGTTAGTATGTATGTTGTTTGGGCTACCAAAAGTGATAAGCTTGCAGAACATAATGAAGTTGATGTAATAGAGCATATCAAAGAGCGTGCCGGTACTCAGTTTGATCCTGAACTTGTTGAGAAGTTTTTAGAATTTTTGGATAAGACTCAGTATAGAATTTAATTTCACATAATATGGGGGATATTATGAACGAAAGATATGAGAAAGAGCTCAAAGCTAATATTGAGAATTATAAGTTTGAAGATTTGTTTGATATAAAAGATATTCAGAAACTCGCAGATGCTATGTCGAAGGCGATGGAGATAGGCGTTGTTTTTACGGCACCGGATGGACATCCCATAACACAGCCAAGTAATTTCTGTGATTTTTGTATTAATGTTGTTCGTAAGACTGAGAAGGGTCTTAAGAACTGTTATCATTCCGACGAAGTACTTGGCAGGGTACATCCCGAGGGTACCGTTATTGCACCATGTTTGTCGGCAGGTCTTTTGGATGCCGGAACAAGTATCGTTGTAGGTGGCAAGCATATCGCAAGTTGTCTTATGGGTCAGGTAATGATAGAAGGCCTTTTGGATGATGAGGAGCGCAATAGGAAGAATGCGGCAGATATCGGAGTGGATTATGATGTTTATATCAAAAGCCTCAGAAAAATTCCGATAAGAACAAGAGAGCAGTTTGAACGTATAGTAGCTTTTGTTAATCTTGTAGTTAAGCAGCTTTCAGAACTTGGTTATAAGAATTTCCTTCAGAAAGAAGAGATTCGCTTAAGAAAAGCACTTGAAGAAGAACTTGAGCGTGAGAAGGAAGCTTTGCAGTATCTTACAACACATGATAAGCTCACGGGGCTTTACAGTCGTGGATATTTTGAAGAAATGATGACATATTATGAGAACAAGAAAGATTGTTATCCTATTGCCATCGTTTCTGCGGATGTTAATAATTTGAAACTCATGAACGATATATTCGGACATTCTATGGGGGATCATTTATTAATTACAATATCCAATATAATGAAAAGTTTTGCTCCGTCAGATGAATGTATTATTGCAAGGTGTGGCGGTGATGAGATTCAGGCTATTATGCCGAATACCACCTATGAACAGGCAAGATCATTTTGTACTAAGGTTAAATCTGCCTGTATTAAAAATACTGATTGCGTACTAAAACCGTCGGTTTCGATGGGTATTCATGTAGCAGAAAGCAATGAGGATAAGCTTTCTAATGTTTTGCGTATTGCAGATGAAGCGATGTATCATGATAAGGATCTAATTAAGGCAAGACAGGATATAATTAGTGATATACGTGATGTTCTGTATCAGAATAAGATTTTATCAAGAGCTATAACAGCGAAAGCAGTTGCACTTATATCGCAGTTTTGCAGTTACTTGGAGATGGACTTTCAGCGAATTAATCTTATAATGTATGCTGCACAGATTCAGGATATAGGTATGATTGCCTTTATTGATGAAGAGTGGTATAAAAGAAATAATTTTGCTATCGGCGATACCAGTGAGCAAAAAAGAACAGTGCGCCAGCATGTAGAAATCAGTAACAGAATTGCAAGGATGTTTGAAGATAGCGTTATTGCAGCGGGAATTGTTCTTCAGACACATGAGTCATGGGATGGCAAGGGATATCCTAATCGTCTTAAACATGAAGAAATTTCTGTTGAGGCCAGAATAATATATCTTATTAATTCATATGTTACTGCTACGGGAGAAGCTCCTGCAGGACATGGCAGAACAAAAGAAGCGGCACTCAATCATATAAGAGAACGCAGCGGCGAGCTTTTTGATCCGGTGCTTGCGGATGAGTTCATTAAATTTATGGAAACATATGATTAACTGAAAAAAACAGTTGAAAAATAAAAACTTGTGTGGTACAATATCCGTGTTTGACTTATAAGAATATTGATTTACACTGTAGCAGCCGGGAATAGTTGGCTCGCCACGGACGGGAAAGGAGATAAAATGGACGTTTTAAAGATTGTTTTGACTATAATTTATGCACTTGTATGTCTTGGATTAATTGTAATTGTATTACTTCAGGAAGGTAAGCAGGCAGGTTTATCCGGTTCCATCAGTGGTGCAGCAGCAGAGACTTATTGGGGTAAGAACAAGAGCCGTTCAGCAGAAGGCAAGCTTGATAAGCTTACTAAGATTCTTGGTGTTGCATTTATCGCATTGTCATTAATTATTAACTTGATTTAATATTTATTAATGAGTAAGCTAAGGTTGTTACGAGTGTATCCTGTTATGGAACGTTGTAACAGCCTTTTTTGTTATAATAGTGCAGAATTTGTGGTATAATGTGAACAACGCGCAAACCGTCTGCGAAGCAGACAGAAGTACGGAGTACCGGTTTGTGAGTATAATGTCAGGAGGGATTGTGTATGAATAAAGAGTTATTTGAAAAACGTAAGAAAGTAATATATGACCTTGTTTGCGATAAACATTATGTGCCGATGAAGGCGAAGGAGCTTGCGATGCTTCTTCAGGTCCCTAAGGATGAGAGAGAAGCCCTTGCGGAGGTGCTTGATGCACTTGTGCTCGAGGGTAAGATTGCCTGTACCAAGAACGGTAAATATCAGAAGGCAAGCGAGAATCTTCTTACCGGAATATTTGAAGCGGCTGCAAATAAACCGTTTGGTTTTGTTAGGGTTGAAGGCAGACAGGAAGATATTTATATTCATGAGAATAATGTAAACGGTGCATTTAACAAGGATACCGTACAGGTTAGAATTACTGCGCAGGCGCAGGACGGAAGAAGAGAGGAAGGCGAGGTTGTAAATATTCTTGCCAGAGGCTTTACGGAAATTGTCGGTACCTTTAAGAAAGATAAGACTTTTGGATTTGTTATTCCGGACAATCAGAAATTTGCGAAGGATGTTTTTGTGCCTGTTGAACGTTCAAAAGGTGCTGTGACGGGTCATAAGGTTGTTGTAAAGCTCACAAGTTATGGGAATAAGAACAAGAACCCGGAGGGCATTGTGACGGAGATAATAGGTCATATTAATGATCCGGGAACAGATATTCTTTCAATTATAAAGGCTCACGGTATTCCCATGGAATTCCCTAAAGAGGTTAT
>JAZNXQ010000115.1:0-5930 GCA_045593945.1 Lachnospiraceae bacterium
TAAGGTTGCTCTTTTAATAGAATATGCAAGTATACATAAGCAGTTTAATTTTAGAGAACTTCTTGAAAGTCAGACAAGCAAGATGCAGGTAGTTGTTACATTCCTTGCTGTGCTTGAGATGATTAAGATAGGCAAAGTAAAAGTTGAACAAAATGAGATTTTTGATGAGATAATTATCTCTTCAGAGCTCATATAGGAGATATACAATGGATTTGAAAAAGATAGAAGCAATTATCGAAGCGATTTTATTTGCAATGGGAGAATCTGTTGAAGTTTCAAGAATCGCTGCGGCAATCGAACATGACGAAGATACTACAGTCAAAATTATACATAATATGATGGACAGATATAAGGAAGAAGATAGAGGGGTTCAGATTATTGAACTTGAAAAGTCCTTCCAGATGTGTACTAAGAAGGAGATGTACGAGTATCTTATTAAGGTTGCATGTACGCCTAAGAGACATGTAATGACGGATGTTCTTTTGGAGACACTTGCGATTGTTGCATACAAGCAGCCTGTTACGAGACAGGATATAGAGAAGGTACGTGGCGTTTCAAGCGACCATGCGGTTAACAAGCTTATCGAGTATAACCTGATTGAAGAGAAGGGAAGACTTGATGCACCCGGACGTCCGATACTTTTTGGAACAACCGAAGAATTCCTTCGCAACTTTGGTGTAAAATCACTTGATGACATGCCTACAATCAATCCTGCGCAGATTGAGGAACTTAAGATTGAAGCTGAAGAAGAAGCACAGATGTCTTTGGAGGTATAAAAAAGACAAAGTTATAATAGAATAGAGTAAGATGTGAAACAAGAGGTAATATCTTGATAAAAAAACATATTTTACAAAAGCTCAAGTCGGTAATAATTATTCTGCTTGGGCTTTTTTTATTGGTAAATGTATTTGGTATATCAATTGGAGCAGCAGAAACAGGCGAAAATATTTTGGAAAATGAAGATGCTCTGCCGACAGTGAATATAAATACATATGATTTGTATGCAGGAGCAGCCGTTCTTATGGATGCAATGACAGGAAGAGTGTTGTATGAAAAAAACGGTTATGAGCAGAAAGCAATGGCTAGTACAACAAAAATCATGACATGCTTAATTGCGCTTGAATACGGAAATCTCAATGAACTTGTTACTGTATCTGCATATGCGGCATCAATGCCGAATGTGAAGCTTGGTGTAAGAAACGGTGAACAATTTCTGCTTAAGGATTTACTATATTCTCTAATGCTTGAATCACATAATGATGTTGCTGTTGCGATAGCTGAACATATTGCGGGAAGTGTGGAGGCATTTGCAACTTTGATGAATCAGAAGGCAAGAGATATAGGAGCGTATAATACTAACTTTGTTACGCCGAATGGTTTGGATGCTGCAGAACATTATACTACAGCAGCAGACCTTGCTCTTATCGGGGCATATGCAATAAAAAACAATAAGTTCGTGGAAATAACAAACACAGCTTCGTATTCGTTCAGTAATAATGCCGGAACAAGAAGCTTCAGCGTGAATAATAAGAATTCTTTTCTTAATCAAATGGACGGAGCTTTCGGGATTAAGACGGGATATACGGGGCAGGCAGGATATTGCTTTGTAGGAGCATTAAAAAGAGATGGTAAGGTATTTATTTCGGTTGTGCTAGGTTCCGGTTGGCCGCCGAATAAAACTAATAAATGGAGTGATACAAAGAAGCTTATGAATTATGGCTTGTCTAATTATTCATATGAAGTGATTTTTTCACCGAGAGAGTATGAGATATTAGAAGTTGCAAAAGGGAAGAAGAACAGCATTGCAACGTATATAGATGAGGAGATATGCGTACTGATAAATAGTGAAAAAGATGTGGTTGATGTTAAATATGTAACTGCACAAAAGCTTGAGGCACCCGTTAAAGCAAATCAGACAGTTGGTTTTGCAGAAATATACCTGAACGGAGAGTTGTTTAGGCAAGTTGCGATACGTACGCGGGATTCGGTGGACAAAATTGATTTTAGGTTCTGTTTTAATAAAGTAATGAGACTGTGTGTGCCGTAAGGAGGTAAAATGCAGGAAATAATTATCGATATAATAGACAAATACGGATATGCCGGCATAGTGCTACTGATATTTATTGAAAATATTTTTCCGCCGATTCCGTCAGAGGTGATTTTAACATTTGGCGGTTTTCTTACGACCTGTACGGAAATTACGGTGCTTGGGACAACTATATATTCAACTGTAGGCTCGTTAATTGGTGCAGTAGTATTGTTTGGTACAGGAAAGCTTATGTCGCCGGAAAGGCTTGATAAAATGATTGACGGTAAGCTTGGAAAAATGTTGCGATTAAAGAAAGAAAATATTAATAAGGCAAGACGTTCTTTTTTGAAAAAAGGAAATAACGCAGTGTTTTTCTGTAGATTTGTGCCGATAGTTAGAAGTCTTATATCTATTCCGGCGGGAATGGCGGGAATGAATTTCATGCAGTTTCTTGTTTTGACAACACTTGGTTCTTTTGCGTGGAATCTTGTGCTTATAAGTCTTGGTGCTTTTGCAGGGGAATCTTGGAGAAATGTTGCAAAGTATCTTGCAGGATATTCTGATGTGGCAAAAATTGCGTTGTGGATGGTAATAGGAATTTTTGTGTCGAAGAAAATTTTTGAAAAAATGGCAACAAAAAAAGCTGGAAAAGGGACTTGAACCCTCGACCTACGCATTACGAGTGCGTCGCTCTACCGACTGAGCTATTCCAGCTTGTTGTAAACAACAAAAATTATTATATCAAATGTTATTTGGTTTTGCAATTACTTTTTACATAATTCATCTATGGCTTTAAAAATACGTTCTTCAATCTGAGCAATAAACATGCGGGTGGATTTGCCGTTGTCATGATTACATTCGACAAAACCGCCGGCCATGGTACTGTGCCCGCCACCGTTACCGATGCCTTTAAGCGCATAGTTGATAATCTGACCTGCATCATAGTTCGTATTGTCGCTTCGCAATGAGAGTTTGATTCCGTCATTACGAAGGGAATAGACGATTGACAGCGATACCTCTGAAAGTGAAAGCATGAAGTCTGAGATATTGGCAATCAAAGCTTCCGGGCAGTTAATTCCGGTGTTAGTAAAGCTTATATCATCATATACCTGAATACTGTTGATTGCATGAGCATATGCGGTCAAATCATTAAACTGCAGAGTACTCATATCGAATGACTTGGTAAGTTCAATATCAGCAAGCTTAAATATGTGATAAAACATATCAAGGTCAAGTTCTGAAACATGTCTTGTAAGATTGGCAGTATCGACTTTAATACCGTATAAAATTGCAGTTGCAACATTACGAGGAATCTCTATTCCGGCTTCAAAAAAATAACTTGCAATAATAGAAGAGCAGGCACCGATATCAGGACGTATATCGCTGTATAAATAGTTAGATTCTGCAAATATAGGGTGGTGATCTATGCAAAAAACATTTGAACAGGTAAAATCAAGAAGGTTGGAATTACCTTTTTGCGAATCTACAAGAATTATGGAATCTTCATTGGTTAAATCATCAATGTCCTTGATATTAAAAAGTTCAATATCAAGTGTTTCGAGCATTTTACTTAAATATGAACGGTCAATCTTACCGCGATAACAGATGGTAGAATTGATGTTATTTATTTTGAGCAGATACTGAATACCAAAAGCACTGCCGATGGCATCTGCATCGGGAAAATCATGTGTCTGGATATATACATGCGTATGATTAATGCAAGTTAAAAGTTCTTCCAAATGAGTCATAAAGTCTTCCTCCAAGTACAAATTGAAACATGATGTATTATATAATATTATAAATAAAAATACAATAAATTGGAAAAGACTTGTATCATAAATTAAAAAATGATAAAATATAACAGAAGAAAATGATAACCTATTGAGGAGGTTTTTGTTATGGATTATGATAAGAAGGTAATTGCATCAGTAAATAATAAATTAGAGAGCGCCATGAAGGAATTAGAAGGTCTTAAGGCTGCTGAGCATGAGGAGAGCATAAAGGTAATATGCGAGAAGTTAAAAGAGACGATTGTTAATCTGGATGCACTTGGAAGAGAAGAATAAGTTATAATTGACCGTTTGTCCTACATGGATAAGCGGTCTTTTTGTCTTTTTGGAAAATATTATGTGAAAAAGATAACAATGCGCTTGACAATACATGTATGATTGTATACAATTATACCAATGATTAGAAAATTTTAAGAGAGGAGTTCTTTACCAATGGATGAAAGAAAAGTAAGTATTGACAAACATACTAATTTATTAAGCCTTGAAGAACATATTTATCATTTGAATGATGTTAGTGAACCTAATGTATTCCGTTCACTTTTTCCTTATGACGAAGTGCCGAAGATTGCATTTAACAACAGAGTCGTTCCGCACAATATGCCGGAGGATATTTATATAACAGATACAACTTTCAGAGACGGTCAGCAGTCAAGAGCACCGTATTCTACAGAGCAGATTGTAAGACTTTATGATTATTTACATAAACTTGGCGGTCCTAACGGAATTATCCGTCAGAGTGAGTTTTTCTTATATAGCAAGAAGGACAGAGAGGCTGTAGAGAAGTGTCTTGAGCGAGGTTATGAGTTTCCTCAGATATCAAGCTGGATACGTGCCAATAAGAAGGATTTCGAGCTTGTTAAGGCTATGGGGCTTAAGGAGACAGGTATTCTCGTAAGCTGTTCGGATTATCATATTTTCTATAAGATGAAGATGACAAGAAAGCAGGCTATGGAACATTATTTAAGCATAGTTCGTGAGTGCCTTGAGACAGGTATCAGCCCTCGTTGTCATTTTGAAGATATTACACGTTCTGATATTTACGGTTTTGTAATTCCGTTCGCACTTGAGCTTATGAAGCTTAAGGATGAGTACAAGATTCCGGTAAGAATTCGTGCATGTGATACTATGGGTTACGGCGTTAACTTCTCAGGTGCGGTTATTCCCCGTTCGGTACAGGGTATTATGTATGGTCTTACAACACATGCTGATGTACCGTCAGAGCATCTTGAGTGGCACGGACATAACGATTTCTATAAAGCAGTTGTTAACTCTACAACAGCGTGGCTTTATGGTGCCGGCGGTGTAAACTGTTCGCTTCTCGGTATCGGCGAGAGAACAGGTAATACACCTACAGAGGCCATGGTATTTGAGTATGCACAGCTTAAGGGTACGCTTGACGGAATGGATACAACCGTTATTACAGAGATTGCAGAATATTATCAGAAAGAAATCGGTTATAAGATTCCGGGACGTACACCGTTTGTGGGTAAGAATTTCAACGTAACAAGAGCAGGAATTCATGCTGACGGATTACTTAAGAATGAAGAGATATACAATATTTTTGATACTGATAAATTCCTTAACAGACCTGTTATGGTTGCTGTATCCAATACTTCAGGTCTTGCAGGTATCGCACATTGGATTAATACATATTACAAGTTAAAGGGCGATAAGCAGGTTGCAAAGACAGATGAGCTTGTTAATAAGGTTAAGGAATGGGTTGATAAGCAGTATGATGATGGTCGTGTTACTGTAATTGCTGATTTTGAGCTTGAGGAAGTAATTGCTGATACATGTAAGGCACTTGGGATTACACTTGGTGCCTAAATGGAGGAAGTAAAGTGGAAGGACATGAATACTCGCTGAGAGGCAGAGTTTTTCATACGATTCGAGAGGATATTCTCTCAGGAAAGTATGAAAAGGGAGAAGAACTTAAAGAAATAGCAATAGGTAATGAACTTGGGGTCAGCAGGACGCCGGTGCGCGAGGCACTCAGACAGCTTGAACTCGAAGGACTTGTGAGTATTATACCTAACAAGGGTGCATATGTAGAGGGTATTTCAGTAAACGATGTACTGGTTTTTTTCGTATTTCGGTCGCTTCTTGATGGT
>JAZNXQ010000116.1:0-3814 GCA_045593945.1 Lachnospiraceae bacterium
CGCTTCATAGAACTTCATTGCGCTTTCGTTACAACTCCACACATTAAGCGTCACGTTGTAACATCCCTGCTCTTTCGCGAATGCAAGCACCGCCTCATAAAGTCTCTTGCCAATATGCTGTCCCCTGACATTCTCATCCACACACAAATCATCGATATACAGCGTCGTGACTTTCGTAAGTACATTGCTATCCTCATGTCTTTCGAATATACAAAAAGCATATCCGAGCAAATTATCCTCCTCGTCCACCGCAGCAAATATCGGTCTTTCATCATCCTTAATTATCTCAACAAGCTGCTCATCCGTATATTTCCTTGCACCTGCAACAAAAAGATCCGGTCTGCCCACATGATGCACCATACACACCTGATAAAGCAATCTGTTGATTCCGTCTATATCACTTACTTTTGCACGTCTGATTACCATTCCATTACCTCCCGAAAAAGCCCCGGCCCTCAGGCCGAAGCTTCCACTGTTATCTAAAATTCTCTATAAAAATCACCCTTCATCTCGGACATCACAAGATAGCACTCCTTGCCGTACAGAAGTTTTGCAGGCACTCTCCACACATCTCCGTAGTAGAAATTATCCGCTACAAGCTTACCATCCGCATAAATCTGCGCCACGTCATAAGCGTCCTTTATTGTCACAAAGCCTTCCAAAGCATCAACCTTAAGTCTCTTCCATGCAAGCGCTCTCTTACCGTTAAACTCAAGCTGTTCTGCATACGGCGGCACAAAAGGCTCCACTTCCACATCAGTAATGGCCACTTCTGCCTCTTTCTTTATCATACCTGTGCGGAACTTCTCAAAAACATCGCCATTATACTTGTAATAATCAAATTCTCCGTTTTGCACTGCAAGAAGTTCGTCCTCACACATGTACAGGTCGCAACTGTCTCCTATATAGATATAACCATCAAGTCTGCGCAAATGTTTTGCCTGCTCCATACTAAGCGTTATTATCCTTACACCATTAATATCGATAGCAGAATCAAGCCCCGGTTCTGCGACATACTCTCTGCAACCCGAAGCCGCAGCATCGCCACACTGCACACTTGCTCCGTCACACATTTCCACACAGTATCTTGCTTCAATGCCCGGAATCGTCACAAAAAATATCGTATTTCCATACGTGCATATCGGCTGAGCCGTCGCATACTTAAGCTTAAGGCCCTTCCACTCAAAATTAAACGGCATGAAAAAGCTTATATCTCCGCACACATCTATCTTCGGAAATACAACGCTTCCTGTATCGATAACAACATCTTTTACATCAGCAAGTTTACCATTTCTCTGATAATGATTTACGAATACATATCCTCTCTTGCCGTCCGTTCTCATACCATAGCGGAGTGATGTCGTATCATTCCTATCCACCGCCTCACTGCTGTCAACCGCGATAAGAGGCGCGAAACTCTCGTCAAAATCCTGCAAGAATAAATGCAAAATATTAAGCAGCCCATAAGACTCTCTTGTCTCGCCAAACTCTGAAAGCGGCGCCTGAAAATCATAAGAAAGTATCGAATAATCATTAGGATACCCTGTAGCCTTCGACTCCTGAAATGTAGACAGCTTACCAATCTTGTGGGTACATCCGTGATACATATAGTATCCCGGAAGATTATTGCCGTCACCCATCTTAACAAGTGCAAGCGCATATGTATCCATTGCTTTTACAAACGGACGGCGATGATGTGTAACCTGCATTCCGCCACCAAGTTCGCATGTTGCAAAAGGATAACGCTCATATGGAAGCTGCCAATCACCATCGTTTTTCTTAGGTATCAAATCAGCTCCGATTGCGCTGTCATTTCTCATTCTGTTAAAAAAGTAATGTGCCGACGGAGGAAGCTGCTTCAAACTGCTGTCCCACGGAGCATCACAATACCCGCCAAATACCGGCACAACCTCATCCACGGGAATCTTAGCACCCGCACTGCTGTTCCAGCCCGTCACCGTATAAATCGGAACCTCCATACCAAGCTCCTTCGCGATAACTTTAAGCATCGCAAGATGCTCCGCGCTGTGACAAAACTCATTCTCAAGCTGAATAGCCACGATGTTGCCGCCATCCTTATAATACAGACCTTCCACTTCTTTAGCGATGGCGCTGTACCAACGGCGTACCTGTGCAAGATACCCATCATTATTATCTCTTAATCTATAATCTTTCTTAAGGAGCCAGTCCGGGAAACCGCCGTTACGGCACTCACCATGTGCCCACGGTCCGATACGAAGCACTACCTCCATCCCGGCCTTCTGACATTCAAGCACAAACTGTCTTATATCATTATCGCCGGTAAAATCCATCTCACCTTCGATTTCCTCATGATAAATCCAGAACATATATGTAGCAACAAGCGTAATTCCGCCCGCCTTCATCTTGCAGATTTCCTTCTGCCAGTCCGCTCTTGCCACCCTCGAAAAATGTATTTCACCCATAATCGGAATCCAAGGCTTACCGCCACGTTCCAAATACAAACTTGTCACATCTATTCTCTCTCCTGCCGGATTGCTTCCGCCAAGATTTAAATGATTGCGAAGTATAGGAGTTCCCTCTAATGTTTTAAATGAATAGTTCATCTTCTCTTCTCCTTTTCCTATATTTTACGGCAGCACAATATAATATTATCATGCTGCCGTTTTATTGTCTACATTCTGTATATTTTATTGGTAGACGCCCTAAACAAAATCTCATAGTCCGTCATTGTTTTCGTATTATATTCGTTGCCCTGCAGATAATTAATAATCTGCTTGGCCATCGTGTTGCCAACTTTTTTCGCAGATATATTAATCGCCGTAACCGGTGAAGAAAAACATCCGAGCGTTGCACTGTTAAACAGTGACACTATGGAAATATCTTTCGGAATACGATAGCCTTCTGACTGAAGTTTCGACATCAGCACCGTACAAATCGTATCATCACCGCACACAACACATTCTGTCTTATTCATTATAATATCGCTTATTATATTATCTACAAGCTCAGAATTTTCAAAATTCTGATAGTATACCTGGCGCTCCGCAGGAATACCGTTTCTTTTAAGCGCATCAAAATATCCCTGGCAACGGTTGCGGTTAACAGAATAATGCGTATTGCCCACAATCATCGCAAATTTGGAATATCCGCTGCTTATAAGTATATTGGTCAGGCTTTCTGCCGCCTGCCTGATATCAGTATCAACCTGGATTACTTCTTCGTAATCACACACTCCCGTCAGTCCTGTCGGGAAATTAATCTCTGTCAAATATTTAAGTGCCTTGTCATCATCGACACTTCTCATTAAAATTATGGCATCAACTTTGCCACTCTCTACAAGCTTCTGAATGCCTGAAATATCATTAAGACCGACCGTAGTAATTACCACACTGTAATTCATCATTGTTGCCGACTCACAAATACCAAGCAAACACTCTTGGAAATAAGGGATATTGGCGCTAAGTGCATCTGCAGGAACGGCCACACCAATACACTGTGTCTTGGCGGAATTATTAATTTGTATTTCTCTTATGCGATTGTCCTGCACAAAAGCTTTTATTCTTGCTTTTGTCTGTTCGCTTACCCTTCCTTTGCCGGAAAGAGCTCTGGAAACCGTACTTTTTGACATTCCAAGTTCCAATGCAATTTCATCTAACGTCATATCAATTCCCCATGTCTATACATATTTTTTGTAAATAAGGGCCGCCGGTAAACCGGCAGCCCTTTGTAAATCGCTACTATTTCTGAGCAGCTACATGAGCCTCTGCCTGGCTCTTCATTTCTTTCATAATGTCCTGAATACCTGCTTTTTCAAGTGCAGCCTTAAACTCTG
>JAZNXQ010000117.1:0-1749 GCA_045593945.1 Lachnospiraceae bacterium
GATGATTTCGGTACGGGATATTCGTCTCTCAGCTATGTCAAAGATATGGCGTTTGATATTATTAAGGTCGGACAGAGCTTCGTGCAGGATATTGTGGACAGCGAATATGCCAAGACTTTTGTAAAATTCATAGCGGAGATATCTGAAACCATAAATGCAGGAGTGTGTATAGAAGGTGTTGAGACATCAGAACAGTGCGATTTGCTGGAAGAGTTAGGAATTTCTGTAATACAGGGGTATTATTTTGGCTATCCGATGCCGATAAAGGAATTTGAGAAGAGATTTCTAAGATATTCATGGTGTAAGATTTTATAATTTGTTACTTATGAATTACATTGTAATTTGTAAAATATAGATTTATTTTCTAGGAGGAAACAAAATGGAACACAGTAAGAAATTTGCATGGACATGGAATGTAAAGCCGGAGTGCCTTGATGAGTATGTTAAGATGCACCTTGATCCCTGGCCGGAGATTATGGAAGAGCATACAAAGGCAGGCTACAAGAACTACTCCATTTTCCAGAACGGTAATCAGTTCTTCTACTGCTTCGAGTGCGATGATATCGACTATGCTAACAAGTACATCGCTAACAGCGAAGCTTGCAACCGTTGGAATGCAATTACATCCAAGATGGTTGAAGGTTCTTTCGACTTTAATGATGAAGTGCCGATTAAGTTCATGCCGGAAGTATTTTATTTGAAATAAGAATAACGGACAAATTATGTTGCAGAATATTAGAAATAGTATTCTGCAATATTAAATTTATGACAGAGAGGTTTAAGTATGGGAACAACTAATTCTAAATATCTTCCTAAAGAAAAAAAGAACACATGGCTTAAGTATGATGAGGCGGAATTAAAAAAAGTCATGGAGTACAATGAGAATTACCGCAAGTTTATCTCTAAGTGCAAGACGGAGAGAGAATGCGTGAAAGAGAGTATAAGACTTGCCGTACAGTGCGGATATAAAGATTTGAAAGATGTTATCGCGGGCGGAGAGGGTCTTAAAGCAGGTGATAAGGTTTATTATAACAACATGGACAAAGCACTTGTGCTTTTTAATATAGGCAGTGATCCGATTGAGGCGGGCATGAGAATTCTCGGCGCACATATTGACTCGCCGCGTATTGATGTTAAGCAGAATCCTTTGTATGAGGATACTGAGATGGCGCTTCTTGATACGCATTATTACGGCGGAATCAAGAAATATCAGTGGGTTACTCTTCCGATGGCTATTCATGGTGTTGTTTGTCTTCTGGATGGTACGGTAAAAGAAGTTGTAATCGGTGAAGATGAGACAGACCCTGTTGTAGGAATAACAGATCTTCTTATTCACCTTGCGGCCACACAGATGGAGAAAAAAGCCAATAAGGTTGTCGAGGGAGAGGATCTTAATGTTTTAATCGGCAGCATGCCACTTGAGGGCGAAGAAAAGGATGCTGTAAAGGCGAATATTTTGCGATTGCTTAACGAGAAGTATGGTATGGAGGAGGCTGACTTTTTGTCGGCTGAGCTTGAGATTGTACCTGCGGGAACAGCAAGAGATTTTGGAATCGACAGAAGCATGATTACAGGCTACGGCCATGATGACCGCGTATGCGCATACACATCACTTACAGCACAGCTTGATGTTGAGGCTTGCGGGAAGACCTGTGTTTGTCTTCTTGTGGACAAAGAGGAGATAGGCAGTATCGGCGCGACGGGCATGGAATCACGCTTTTTTGAAAATGCAGTTGCGGAAGTTATGAA
>JAZNXQ010000118.1:0-8835 GCA_045593945.1 Lachnospiraceae bacterium
CTACTTAGCACGCGAGACGAAACTCAAAAATTTTTATAACCAACAATATTTTTGTTTCGTCTCGCAAGCTTAGTAGCGCTACGCCTTTTATCGTAGCGAGAGCGTGCCTTATAAACCTTATATATAAAATCTACAGCCACAGTTACTGAACTTCTAGTCAATTCCGCTCAGACAACTCTGCGCGGCACAATTTGGTGGAAAGCTTAAAAAGCAAAGTTATTCTAAAAACCTTTTGTTGCCTGCGAAAACAGGAGACTTGTGCGCCCAACCCGAACCTTATAACTGCAGTTTATTGCCGGAGATATAAAAAGAGGGTTGTGCATTTGCACAATCCTCTTATATTCTACCATGAAAGTCTGTGAAGCTGTCCTTCTCTTTGCATATTGCTGAAATTATTCTGGCGAAGTGCTTCGTACAAAATAATTGCTGCAGAGTTTGACAAATTGAGTGAACGAATCTCCTCATTCATAGGAATTCTTATGCATTTATCGGGACAATCTACAAGGAGCTCCTCGGGAATTCCCGCGCTCTCCTTACCAAACATAATGTAAGCATCCGGAGTGTACTCAACTTCTGTATATGTATGAAGAGCCTTAGTTGTCGCCATGAACGGAACTACTCCGTTATTCTTTGCACGGAAGTCTTCATAATTCTCATATACACGCACATCAAGATCCTTCCAATAATCAAGTCCCGCTCTCTTAAGTGCCTTCTCATCAAGCGAAAAACCAAGCGGCTTGATAAGGTGAAGCGTCGTGCCTGTTGCTACGCAAGTCCTTCCAATATTCCCTGTATTCGCCGGTATCTCCGGCTCAAGCAAAACTATATTCATTACTGCTGTCCTCTTTCTGATTCAAGCTTTTTCACAAAACGTGCAAGTCTCTCAAGCGCCTCTTTAAGCTGCTCAAGTGAGTACGCATAAGAAATTCTAAGAAAGCCTTCTCCGCAATCGCCAAACGCTGTTCCCGGAACCACGGCAACCTTCTCTTCTTCAAGGAAACGGGTTGCAAATTCCTCTGAGGTCATGCCGAACTTCTTGATACTCGGGAACATATAAAATGCTCCGTAAGGCTCAAAACAATCAAGTCCCATTTCCTTAAAAGCATTGACAAGAAATCTTCTTCTCTGGTTATAGGATTCTCTCATCATCTCCACATCTTTGTCGCCGTTACGAAGTGCTTCTACTGCAGCATACTGGCTAGTCGTGGGCGCGCACATAATTGCAAACTGATGAATCTTTGTCATCTGACCGATAAGCTCCTTAGGACCTGCCGCATAACCGAGTCTCCAACCTGTCATTGCATATGCCTTGGAAAAACCGTTAATAACAATTGTTCTCTCTCTCATACCCGGAAGAGATGCTATTGACACATGCTCACCAAGGTATGTAAGCTCTGAATAAATCTCATCCGACAATACAAGCAAATCATTGTCGATAATAATATCTGCAATTGCCTCAAGATCTTCCTTCGTCATAATTCCACCTGTGGGGTTGTTCGGGAATGCCAGAACAAGTACCTTGGACTTAGGTGTTATCTTGCTTAAAAGATCTTCTCTTGTAAGCTTAAACTGATTCTCTTCCTTAAGTTCGATTGTAACAGGTACAGCATCCGCCAAAACAGCACAAGGTGTGTAAGAAACATAACACGGTTCAGGAATAAGCACCTCATCACCCGGATTAATAACCGCACGGAGTGCCGCATCAATTGCCTCACTGCCTCCGACAGTTACAAGTACCTCTGATTTATAATCATAATTAACATCTATCTTTCTTGATAAATACTTAGCGATTTCTTCCTTAAGTTCGCTAAGACCTGCATTCGATGTATAGAAGGTTCTGCCTTTCTCGAGGGAGTAGATACCTTCCTCACGAATATGCCACGGTGTATCAAAATCCGGTTCACCAACACCGAGCGAAATAGCATCCTTCATCTCGCTTACGATATCAAAAAACTTACGTATACCGGAGGGTTTAATACCCTTAACTTTTTCTGATAAAAATCTGCTGCTATCCATTAGGGTGTCACCAACATCCTTTCGTCACGGACCGTTTCCTCGAATATCGTTCCGTAATCTTTATATTTCTTAAGAACAAAATGTGTGGCAGTACTCTGGATTGCCTCTAAAGGAGCAAGCTTGTCAGAAACAAACTGTGCAACCTCTCTCATTGTCTTCTCTTCGATAATAACCGTAAAATCAAAACCGCCTGACATAAGATACACTGAGCTTACCTCGGAAAACTTATAAATACGCTCTGCAATCTTATCAAAGCCAAGGCCTCTCTGAGGAGTAACCTTAACTTCAATTAAAGCAGTAACCTTTTCTTCACCGGTCTTATCCCAGTTGATAAGTGTGTGGTAACCGCAAATTACCTTTTCTTTCTCCATCTGTGCAATCTCATTCGCTATATCTGTCTCGGGAATTCCGAGAAGTATTGAAGCCTCTTTCAAATCAAGACGGCTGTTTTTTTCAAGCATGGATAATATCTTTTTTCTCATGTTAATCTCTCCTTTTCCATATCTCATCCATCTGAGGAAGATCTATAAATCTGCGTTCATCATCGCGCAGAATCACTCTGTCATTGCTGTCGGTAACCTTACCGATAACCTCTGCACTTATTCCCGCCTTCTCAAGCTCTCTTACAAGACCGTATCCGTCCTCCGCAATAATCAGAAGACTTCCGCCCGAAATAAGTTGATAAGGATTATATCCGAAAAATTCGCATATTTCAACTGTTTCCTGCTTTATCGGTATTTTTTTCATGTCTGCCTCAAGACCGATATCACAGCTCTCGGCAAGTTCCCGCAATGCACCAAGGATTCCACCCTGACCTACTGCATGCATGGCTGTTGCACCATGCCGAGTGGCGACTGCGGCCTCCCCAAGTACCGACGCATATAAAACAAAGGCCTGTGCCTGATGTATAAATGCACCTGTATATCTTTTTAAAAGCAGTTCTTCATTCTCAATTGAGAGTACTGCCGTTCCTTCAAGACCGATATATTTGGTAACTACAATATCCTGACCTGCCTTTACATTGGTCTTGTCAAAAACATAGCTTCCTGCCGGCACGCCATACGCCGTCACCTGAAAAACAGGTGAATTAACCGCTCGCGATACAGCAACATCAGCATCTGCCACTTGTATATGTAACTGTGTACAGGCCTCATCGACCGTACACATGATTTTCTTCAAATTAGGTTCTTCAAAATCCTCAGGAAGAAGTATTGAAAGCGATATCGTAACCTCTTCCGTCACACCTACGCCCGCAAGCTTGTTAACCGCCGCATTTACCGCATAGTATGCCGCTTTCTCAGATTCAAGGACATAAGAACTTACAGCCACGGCAAAATCGGTTCCTTCTGCGCAAACAACTGCCGCATCACTGCCCGTCTTCACCCCGGCCTTTATATTCTCACCGTATTTTGATGTCAACTGTCTAAGCACAGAACGCTTCATAACAGGTTCTGACAGTTTGCCCTCTCTCATACTATTCCTCCAACGTCTTAGTCCCTACGGCAATGTACTTAGGTGCTGCTTTGTAAACGCTCTCATTCACCTTAATACGCTCCGTAAGACTGCCGTTCATATAAACATTTTTATACAAAACGGTCTTGTAACCCTTGTGAGCCTCCTGCTTTACTTCCATCGTTCCCTTAGGAAGTTCGGGGTCGTCTTCATAGACATCCTCACCCGGCTCATATTCCTCTAAAACCTCATGCACATATTTGATTGTGCGCTCCGCAGGTCTTGTATCATACCCAAAAAGCTCTATCGTAAGCGTCCTGTCATTAACATACGTCGCTATAAGAACCGGCACCTGCGTATTATTTTTAAAACAAAAATCAAGCCCGCTGCTCTCGGCAATCGCCGCATCCGCAGACAGTTGGACATATTCTACCGTAAGCCCGTGATTATTACGCTTCGTAACTTCAAGTTCTGCCCGTAGCACTGCATTATAAAGCGTACTGGCTACCTGGCAGACTCCGCCACCAAAGCTGTCCGTAAGCTTACCGCCAAAATATGAGCTTGCTTCAAAATATCCGTTTTCCTCATTAAATGGTGTAACCGTCGAAAGAGTCGAAAACTCTTCTCCCGGGTATACTACCGTACCGTTAATCTTAGAAGCAGCGTTTTTAATATTGGCACTGCGTTCGGGTGTGGAACTCTTAAAGGTCGTGCTAAAAGTCCCCATCGCCTTGCGGCTGATAAGCCTCATGGAATCGGCATTATATGCGACCGGAACCACCTCTGTCATAACCTGAAAGGTTACGCCGTCAGTATAATCCCACTCATTCTCGATATAATCCGCCAATGTAAAAACCATCTCGTCATATAACACCGTGCGACCGTCATGCCCTTCTGTAATAACAAAATCTGCATTCTTTCCGGGCAACGAAATCCCGGCATTAACTACTGATATTTCAAATTCCTTAAGATTATCATTAAGTACCTCCAAAAGCCTGTCCCTGTCAACTCGAAGCCTGATTCTGTATTCCCCGTGATTATTCTCAATATCCTTACGCTCTTTGTAACGCTTGATTACATTACCGCACCTTGCAAGCGATATCACTTCATCAACCACCTCTGGATTGGCCCAGCCCGCATCAAACTGCGAAAATTCTATCTGCTTCTCGCCGTGTCCGGCAGCATCCTCTATTAGCAGCATAAAACTCTTTTCATTAAGACTTTTAAGATACTCTGCAATCTTATTCTCTGCTTCTTCTTTTGTCAATCCGCCTACTTTTACCTCTCCGATGTACACACCTTCAAGAATTGTTGTCTCATTGGTGTCCTCCGATGCAGAAGCCTCTGCCGCTTTTGTAAGCACACTGCAAGGAACACACACCATAAATAGGGTGCATACTGCCACACAGCCAAAAAACAAGCTCCTCTTCATAAACAGACCCCTTAAAGCATTTATGATTGACTATCAGTTACATTTTCAATTATAATAAAGCTGATAATGCCAAAGGCAATACCATTGCAATAACAAGCACTATTACAACGATAGTTGCTACCAATTTAGTTGTTTTCTTGTCAAACATCAAATTCACCTCTTTCGAATAGGAGTAAAAATATGATTCCCGGATGTCTTATACTTGTTTTGATATTTATAATATGGCTTCGCTATGAGCTCAAAAAGTCATCTCACAACGAAGATGCCTTTTGGGAAACTGAAGCAAAAGCCAACAAAACCCGTAAGAAACCACTGGACAGCCTATATTATATCACAATCCCCACAGATTCCCTACCCTTTTTTTATGATTTTGATAAAAAACTTGATAAAATTCAAGAGAAAATCCTTGAACTTTCTTCAAAAAAGATAGTTAACCTGTCGGGAATTACCAATACACAGCTAAAGCTCGAATACGGAGCCGCTAATTTGGATACTCTTACCGAATACGACGAGAACTTCACGGAGCTTACACGCACGCTTTACGAATGGGCAACCTGTCTCCGTGACCTTGATAAACTTGATGCTGCAATTACGGTACTTGAATATGGTATTACAAACTGCCATATAGATACCTATAATCATTATATGCTTTTGGGCAAGCTTTATGTAGCAAACGGACAGCATAACAAATTACCTGAACTGATAAATTCTGCCGATTCGTTAGACTGCCTTATGCACGACAGCATCATACGCGATTTAACCATGTTGTCGGATTATACCGTGTAGGTTGTCAGTTTTTAACTCGACCGTATTCATTTATTGTCTTGTCTATAAATCGTGACGCCTCGTTCTTGGTCATTGACTCAATGTCTCTGTCAAGTGTCAGACCATGATGGACAAGCAATTTTTTAATATGATTTTTCTGGGCCGGCGTTATCGGCCCTTCTTTTTTTACGGAATATCGAAGTTGTGCAGGTTTAAAAAGCTTTTCAAAGTCATCCCTATCTGCCGCAAGCTCTTCCATTTTCTGAAAAAGTTGCACTGTAGCAAGCGCATCATCCGCGGCACGATGCTTATTCTCTGTGCTGATTCCGAGCGCATCACAAAGGAATCCGAGATTCTTCTTCTCCATGTCGGCAAAGATAACTCTTGCAAGCTTAAGCGTATCGATTCCCTGTTTTTCAAAACTCAGCTTTCTGTTTACGGCGTTACGCTTAAGAAAACTAAAATCCATCATTATATTGTGTCCGATAATTATGTCTTCCTTGCAAAAAACAATAACTTCAGGAATAACCTCATCAATATACGGCGCGTCCGCAAGCATTGACTCATTGATTTTTGTCAAATCTTTTATAAAATCCGATAGTTCACAACGCGGATTAACAAGCCAGTTTTTTACTTCTGAAACATTGCCGTCACGGACTCTTACCGCACCAATCTCGATAATTCTGTCGTTCTTCGGGTCTAGCCCCGTCGTCTCGATATCTATTGAAACGTAATCTTTTATAATTGACATATTTGTCATTGCCTCTTTTACATTTATTTGTCTCTGCCGGGACAATGCTCTCTTAAGAAGCACTCCTCACACTTCGGACTTCTTGCCGTGCAGATGGTTCTGCCGTGCGTGATAATCTGGATGTTATACAAAATCCAATGCTCCTTCGGAAGCTTTTTCATAAGCTCAAATTCAATCTTAACGGGGTCGTCAGACTTCGTAAGACCGAGTTTGTTAGAGATTCTCTTAACATGAGTATCGACAACAATACTCGGTTCATGAAAAATATTGCCCCGGATTACGTTGGCCGTCTTCCGGCCGACACCGTCAAGCTCTATCAAATCCTCTAGTTTTGACGGCACCTCGCCGCCATGCTTCTCGATTATCTTCTTGGCACAACCTATGATATTGGCAGCTTTATTCCTGTAAAATCCCGTTGAATGAATGTCCCTGCAAAGCTCTTCATAATCAGCATTCGCAAACTTCTCAAGGCTGTCATATTTTTTAAAAAGGTCAGCCGTCACAATATTAACTCTCGCATCCGTACACTGCGCGCTGAGAATCGTGGCAATAAGAAGCTGCCATGCGTTTTCATGGTTAAGGTAACATTTATATTCAGTTGTATAATGTTCATTAAGAAGTTCAAGTATCTTCTCAATTCTCTTCGATACTGCCATTCGGCATCTCACTCTCCTTTATGACAATCGTTGCCGCCTCGTAGCTAAGCGGATTGCGTGTCTTGTAATCAAACAATATATATACCGCTCCTTCTTCGCCCGTAAACGGGTTAAAAGAATATTTCTCCATATGTGTCATACTCGCAAGCTGCTTGCTGTTGTATGCCGAATATTTCTCACGTGGAAGATACTTGAAATTTTCTGCCTCTGCCATATAAAATGCACGGATTCTGTCCTTGTCACCAGAAAGCTCCGATGCAAAAGGCGGCCTGCTTTTAAGATTGTCGCGAAGATACAGATCAAACAACAGACATTCCTTAAAAAATCCGACTTCCTTCATGCACTTTTCCTGACACAAAGTGTTTTCGACATCGACCTCTGCCCATCCGCAAGCCACCTCTTCTTTGATAAGTTCTTCCGCAAACCCAAGCAAAATATTATATCTGTCGATTCTGGCATGAGGCCTGTCCTTAAGAAGGTTCTCCTCATAGTAATCCGCAAGTTCTTTATACAAGTCAAATGAGTTTACATAAAATCTCTCGAGATATTTTATACTTGTTGTAAACTGACCGCTGTTATAGTATATTTCAACCATTTCCTCGACGCCCTTAAGAAGAAGGATATCATCATATGACAACCACCTTGTGGAAAGCACCTCATACGGCGGAAGCTTGCTGTAAACCACCTCGTACTCCTCGCTCTCATGCGCCATCTGCGTACCCGAGAGTACCTTAAGAAAACCAAGCTGAAGCTGGTCGGGCTTCATGTCATAAACAGTCTTAAACGACTCCCTGAAGCTCTCAAGACTCTCATATGGCAGGCCCGCTATCAAATCAAGATGCCGGTGCACATTACGTGCCTTATAAACTGTCTCTACATTGGTCTTAAGCTTCGCCATATCCGTCGTTCTGTTTATAGCTTTAAGAGTATCAGGATTAGCCGACTGCACACCAATTTCAAGCTGCACAAGTCCCGGGCGTAGGCTTGCGAGAAGTTTAAGTTCTTCTTCATTAAGCAAATCCGCAGACACCTCAAAATGAAAATTCGTGATACCGTTGTCGTTGTCTTTGATAAAATTCCAGATAGCAAGTGTCCTGTCGTGCTTACAGTTAAATGTTCTGTCCACGAATTTGACCTGTTTAACCTTGTTATCAATCAAAAACTTAAGCTCCGCAAAAACCTTCTCAAGTGAGCGAAAGCGAAGACTTTTCTCAACAGATGAGAGGCAGTATGAACAGTTAAACGGACAGCCCCTGCTGCTCTCGTAGTAGATAATTCTGTTTTCAAACTCCTTTAAATCTTTGTAGGCAAAAGGTATGTCGTCCATGTTAAGGATTGGTTGGGGCGAGTTAACTTTAATTGTGCCGGCAGCACTTCCCTCTTCCTTTACAACAGTACCTTTTATGTTGTGTAAGCCATCTTTATCATAGTTTACATAACACTCAGCAAGCCTACTGAAAGTCTCCTCTCCTTCGCCGACCATAACGCCCTTAACGAAAGGCAATTCCTTAAGTATCTCCTCCGCAGAATACGACACCTCAGGGCCGCCAAGCCACACAGACACATCGGGACATATACTGTGAAAATCCTTAAGCACAGCCTTAACAAACTCTATATTCCAGATATAACAGGACACCGCAAGTACATCGGGTTTTCTCCTATAGATACCCTCTAATACCTCAGCCGGCCTGTTGTTAATCGTATATTCCGCTATCTCTATATTCTCACCAAAACCTTTCGCTTCGGCATATGCACGCAGGCTG
>JAZNXQ010000119.1:0-2171 GCA_045593945.1 Lachnospiraceae bacterium
ACTTAAAAGGAGATAGAAATATGGAAAAAACAAAAGTAAAAAAACGAAAAATCAAATCCGGAATGATTCAGGATTATATCTTAGCAATAATTCCGATGCTTTACATATTCTTGTTTTCTTATATACCGATGGTAGGTATACTAATAGCATTTAAGAACTACCGTTATGACAAGGGTATTTTCGGAAGTGAGTGGGTAGGATTCAGGAATTTTGAATTCTTCTTTGCTTCAAACGATTTTGTAAGAATCGTAAGAAACACACTTGTGATGAACATAATCTTTATAGCGGTAGGCATCATTGCAGCGGTGTTAACTGCAATAGTATTGTACGGAGTATTAAGCAGAACAAAGATAAAAATATTCCAGACAATATTGATTACCCCTCACTTTATATCATGGGTAGTAGCAGGATATATGGTGTACGGATTTTTAAACACAAGATACGGCTTGGTAAACCAGTTTTTGACAAATATGGGACTTGACAAGATAGACTGGTATTCACTGCCAAAAGCCTGGCCTGTAATTTTAACGATAGCATCTGTATGGAAACACGTAGGTATGGACTCGGTAACATACTTTGCGGCACTGATGGGAATAGATACATCGTTAATCGAAGCTGCGAAGATAGACGGAGCAACAAGATGGCAGGTAAGAAGGCACGTAATAATACCGTGTTTAGTTCCGATAATCACAATACTTACAATACTTAAAATCGGTAATATTTTCAGAGCAGACTTCGGACTTTTCTATCAGCTGCCGAGAGATATAGGAACACTTTACGAAACAACAGACGTAGTAGATACATATATATTCAGAACAACGAGAGTAATCGGCGATATGGGTATGGCATCAGCAGCAGGACTATTGCAGTCATTGGTAGGCTTCGTGCTTGTAGTATTAACAAACTATATAAGTAAGAAGATTGATCCTGACCGTGGATTATTTTGAGGTGGAGTCGAAATCTTTGATTTCGTGAACGACACCCATGCGATAGCGCTCCAAGAGCACAAAGTGCGATTGGCTAGTGGTCAACACTAACGAATCATTAAAAATGATTCGAGAGTTTTCACATGGTAGGTATTAGCCAAATTAAAGATTTGGATACCTCTCCAAAGCGCGAACCGCTAAGGAGGTTGTGCGTTAAATGGAAAATGAAGTTTCTATCAATGTCACAAGAAAGGAAGTTTATAAATGACAAGTTCAGAAAAAAGACATCAGATATTAGTAACACTAATACTTACAATAATATGTGCATGTGTAATAATTCCGTTTTTAGTAGTAGTTGGCGTATCTTTCTCAAAAGAATCCGATGTAATGAATTACGGATACAGTATCATACCGAGAACCTTTGACCTTGCGGCATACAAGTATGTATTCACAGCATCAGGCTCGGTAATAAATGCATATAAGGTAACAATAACATTCTCAGTTGCATGTATGGTACTTGGCGTATTGTTAATGTCAATGCTTGCATTCGCACTTTCAAAGAGAGACTTAAAGGGTAAAAAAGCGATGAGCTTTTATGTATATTTCACAATGCTGTTCGGCGGCGGACTTGTACCAACATATATTTTGATAACACAGTACCTCCACCTGGCAGACACAATCTGGGTATACATAGTAACAGGTTTAGTTAGCCCATGGTATGTATTTATGCTTAGAACGTTTTTCCAGGGAATACCCTATGAAATAACAGAAGCGGCGGTAATAGACGGAGCAAACGAATTCAAAATTTTTGCTCAGTTTATAATCCCGATGTCAAAGCCTGCGATAGCAACAATAGCACTGTTTATGTTCCTTGGAAAATGGAACGACTGGAATACAGCACTTCTTTACATAAACAATGAAGACTTAGTATCGCTTCAGTACCTCTTACAGAGAATTATGAAAAACATTCAGATAATGACAGAGGACCCCAACATTGCGGCACTCTTTGAAGATGATATTCCGGCAGAAACAGTAAGAATGGCAATGGCAGTAGTAGTAGCAGGACCTGCGCTCGTTGTATTTCCATTCTTCCAGAAGTATTTTGTACAGGGTATAACAGTTGGCGCCGTAAAAGGATAAGCTTGATATTTTCCCCTGCTCTGTGATATTCTCGCTCCCTTATGTATAGCACATACACGGCGGTCACGAAATAACTCAATTTGAGAAAAAATTCCTGCGCTTATG
>JAZNXQ010000120.1:0-2821 GCA_045593945.1 Lachnospiraceae bacterium
GTGTCCGCTGTAGAGCCGGTGCTTTTTTCCGGAAATTACAACTATGTGAACAGTTCAAGAAATGGATTTGACTGCAAGATTACTGTGCCGGATAAAGAGGATGTGGACAAGTGTAGTGTTGTAAGAGCTGTACTTAAAACAAATGAAGGAGTACTTGAGGAGATTGCGGCTACATATTTTATCGGAACACCCGAGGAACATATTCAGGGGCTTAAAGAGAGTTGTGAGGCTTCAGGACAGACTTTGGCCGTTATAAGCATCAGCGCCAATTTCGATGACTTTTTTAGTGCCGAAACAGGCATCTATGTAAAAGGTGCGACATTTGATGCGGCACTTAAGGAGTATCTCGAATCAGGTAAACGCTTAAAGGACGGTGAGACAGCAAGAAGTCTTGATGCCAACTATAAGCAGAAGGGCAGAGAGTGGGAAAGAGAAGTCAATGTAACAATGTTTGAGTTTTCTGCCGAAGGTGCAAAAGAGGTTATTAATCAGACCTGCGGCATAAGAGTACAGGGTAATTATTCACGTTCTGACTTGCAGAAGGGCTTAAGATTGTACGCAAGAAAGGATTACGGCGACAATAATTTTAATTATGCTGTTTTTGGCGAAGACTACAAGAATGACCAAGGCGAAACGATGGATAAGTTTAAAAAGCTTGTACTTCGTGCCGGCGGTAACTGTGCTTTTACATCGAAGTTTAATGATACCTTCTGGCAGGCTCTTGCAGAAGATACAGCCTGCGAGACGAAAAAGTCACGTCCCTGCGTGGTTTATCTTAATGGTGAGTATTGGGGACTTTACGTGCTTGAAGAGGATTTTTCGTCAGATTATTTCGAGGATTTGCACGGTGTGGACAAGAGTACCGTGGTTGTATACAAGGGCGATGCAGAGAGTCTTGCGCTTGGATATAAGCTTGACGAGGGTGATATACCCGAGGGAGAGCACGAGAGCTACTATTTTAAGGATTTGCTTGCTTTCTTCGATTCGCACAAGGACCTTAAGAGTCAGGAAGCTTATGATGAGTTTGTAAAACTTGTTGATCCGCAGTCTGTAATGGACTATTTTGCGGTAGAATGCTGGATTAACAACAAATGGGACTGGCCGGGCAAAAACTGGTCGATGTGGAGAACAGTCGGAGCTTCGGCAGAGGACGGCAATGTATATAATGACGGACGTTGGAGATTTATGATTTATGACGTGGAGTTCGGTGGTGTAAGCGGCAGAAGCGATGCTTCAACCAATACCATAAAAGAGGACAATTATAAGCCGAACGGTCTGCTTGATATGGACACGGACAATCCGGCGGTACTTTGTTTCGCATATCTTATGACCAATGAAGGCTTTAGAAATGATTTTTACAAGAGGATATCCGGGCTTTCGGAAGGTATATTTGAAAAAGAAGCTGCACTTGCGAAACTTGAAGAATTTGAGGATATTTACTCGCCGCTGTTTAAACAGTTCTTTGAGAGATATCGCGGAACAGGAAGTACGAGCGGCGCACTCGATGGAGGATATGCAAGCTCCAAATGTATAAGAGAGTTTTTGGAGAGACGAGAGAATTATATACAGCCGATGATTGATTACTGTGAGAAAATTCTCAATTAATTGCTGGAAAAGAAGGTTTATATAATGAAATATCAAAATCCAATAATTCCGGGCTTTTACCCGGATCCGAGTATATGTAAGGCGAACGGTAAATATTATCTTGTTTGCAGCAGCTTTCAGTATTTTCCGGGAGTTCCGCTTTTTGAAAGCGAGGATTTGATTAATTGGAAAAACATCGGCCACGTGCTTACGAGAAAAAGTCAACTTCCGCTTGAGGGCGCCGGAGTGTCGGGCGGTATTTATGCACCTACAATAAGATATAACGACGGAAGATTTTATATGGTGACGACCAATGTTAATTTTGGCGGAAACTTTTATGTGTATACAGATGATATTTACGGAGAGTGGTCTGAACCGATTTTTGTGGAGCAGGGCGGAATTGACCCGTCACTGTATTTTGAAGATGGAAAAGCATATTTTACAAGTAATGGTGAGGCTGATGACGGCGAGCAGGGGATTACACAGTGCGAGATTGATATTGAGACCGGTAAAAAGCTTACACCCTCTGTATGTATTTACAAGGGAGCAGGTGGAAGATATATAGAATCGCCGCATCTTTATAAATTCGGTGATACATACTATATCATGGTTGCCGAAGGCGGAACCGAGTACGGACACATGGTAGTGTATGCCAAGGGCAATTCACCGTACGGTCCGTTTGAGAATTATCCCGGTAATCCGGTTCTTACAAATCGCAATCTCGGAGGATATATTATTCAGGGTTGCGGGCACGGAGATATTATAGAGGATTATAACGGCAACTTCTTTATGGTTCATCTTGCATTCAGACAGATAGACCGCTGGATGCCGTTTCATATTACAGGCCGTGAAGTATGTCTTGTCCCTGTTGAGTTTAATGAAGACGGTTGGTTTAAAGCAGGAGTAGACGGTATTACCCCTATTGAAATCGAAACCTCAGCCATTGCGGACAATGTGGCGCAAAAACTTAAAATGAGTGAAAATTTTAGTAACACGGAGGTCGGAAAAGACTGGGTATTTATCCGCAATCCTCACTCTGAAAATTACGAACTGTCAAAAGAGTGTTTTGTGCTTACACAGACACCTGTTACATTGGCGGACAGAGAAGACTCACCTACGGCCGTATGCATTAGGCAGAGGCAGATGAAAGGTGATGTAAGCTGCAAGTTAAGCATTGAGAGTGGTGAGGCAGGCATTTCTCTTTATATGGACGAGACACATCACTATGATTTGTGCA
>JAZNXQ010000121.1:0-3562 GCA_045593945.1 Lachnospiraceae bacterium
CCCTACATCAAAACCTCGTTCTTATAGCTATCTGTTCAAGTTGACCAAGGGTGTTATGTCCGACTGTGGTATCGAAGCCGCATATACTATACATGATTGCAGGCACACCTTCTCTTCTTGGCTTAACGACGCAATGGTGCCGAGAGTAATATGTGACAAGCTTCTTGGTCATGCAGGCAAAACTCTTGACGAGAAAGTATACATCCATAAGACTCTTGAACAGCTTCACGATGCAATTCAAAAAATACCGTAAAAAGTGTTGCTAGTTTGTTGCTACCAACTATCTTTTTTACGATATTTCCCCTACAAAAAGCAACGTATTTATGCGGTTTACTGCGTTCTTACACGTCTATTTATTAACAAAATATTAAATTTATCATTACCCCCTTTGCATTTAAATTCCATCGTGCTATAATTTGACTTGCTTTTTTAATAGGAAATTATCAGAAAGGATGACTATTTTGTTAGAACTCAAAAAAATTACGAAGGACTATCCCGCAGGCGGCGAGACCGTTCATGCACTCAAGGGTATTGACCTTCAGTTCCGAAAAAGTGAATTTGTTTCAATCCTAGGTCAGTCCGGCTGTGGTAAAACCACTATGCTTAACATCATCGGCGGACTTGACCAATATACAAGCGGTGACCTTGTCATCAACGGTAAATCGACTAAGAATTTTAAAGACAGGGATTGGGATGCATACCGTAATCATTCCATAGGTTTTGTATTCCAGTCATATAACCTTATACCTCACCAGTCAGTTCTTCAGAACGTTGAACTTGCACTTACGCTCTCAGGTGTTTCTAAGTCAGAGCGTCGTGCCAGAGCCAAGAAAGCACTTGAAGAGGTAGGTTTGGCTTCTCAGATACATAAGAAGCCAAGCGAAATGTCGGGAGGACAGATGCAGCGTGTTGCTATTGCCCGTGCCATCGTTAACAATCCCGATATCATTCTTGCTGATGAGCCCACAGGTGCACTTGATACAGAGACCAGTGTTCAGGTTATGGAAATCCTTAAGGAAATCTCCAAGGACAGACTTATTATCATGGTTACACATAACCCCGACCTTGCTGAGCAGTATTCCACACGTATCATCCGTATGCTTGATGGTGTAATAACTAATGATTCCATGCCGCTCACCGAAGAAGAAATCGCAAAGGAACAAGCCGCTGACAAAGCAAGACTTGAAGGCGAAAAGAAAACTAAGAAGCCGTCCATGTCGTTTGCGACATCCTTCGGCTTATCACTTAAGAATCTTTTTACCAAGAAGGGTCGTACAATCCTTACCTCCTTCGCAGGAAGCATAGGTATTATCGGTATTTCTTTGATTTTTGCGGTTTCACAGGGTACAACCAATTATATCAATACGGTACAGGAAGATACGCTTTCTTCTTACCCGCTCACTCTTGAAGCCCAGAGCATGGATCTTAGTTCTATCATGTTGGCATTTATGGGAACAGCCCAATCCAACGGAGAACACGATAAAGATGCTATTTATCAGAAATCTATGATTTACGATATGCTCAATGCACTTAACTCTGCCGAGACAATCGAGAATGACTTACATTCCTTCAAAAAATACCTTGAAGCAGAGCGTGCCAACCCCGACAGTCCTTCAAGACTTCATGAGACAGTTACAGGTGTACAGTATACCTACGACCTTGATATGCTTGTTTATACCAAGAATGTGGACGGTTCAATTATCCGTTCTGACGCAGAAGCACTTATGCAGGAGATTTTGTTGGAAAGCTTTGGCATGGATATGTCCAACATGATGACAATGTCCCAGGCTTCACCAATGTCAAGCAGTATGATGTCAATGGGTATGTCCTTATGGCAGGAAATGCTTCCCGGTGATAACGGCAAACTTATCAACCCTATCCTTGAGAAGCAGTATGATGTAATCTACGGCTCATGGCCGACAGAATATAACGAAATTGTTTTGGTTGTAGACTCACGTAACGAGCTTGACGATATGACACTTTACGCTTTGGGTCTCAAATCCAAAGAAGAAATCGATGAGCTTGTTGATGCTTCAATCAACCAGACTATTCTTGAGTACGAAACTAAGAAGTGGTCATTCGAAGAAATCTGTAACATGGAATTCGTAGTTATCCTTAATTCCGACTGCTACTCTCTTGATGAGAAAACAGGTCTTTACACAGATTTAAGAGATACTGCTGCAGGCCTCAAATATCTTTATGACAACGGTACCAAGCTTAAAGTATCAGGTATCATCAGACCGAATGAGGACGCTGTATCCGCAATGCTTACAGGTGCAATTGGCTATACCAACGAACTTACAAAATATGTCATCGAAAACACTAAGGAGTCTGCTGCCATAACAGCCCAGCTTGCAGATACAACCACGGATGTTTTTACAGGACTTCCTTTTAGAGACACCGACGGAAGTGTTTCTACAGCAACAAAGGCTGCTGCATTTAAAGAATATATTGCATCCTTAGACGAGAAAAAGAAAGCTGAAGCTTATGTTAAGATTATGAGCATTCCCTCGCAGGAAATGATTGACGCTTACGTTTCTCAGTCAGTAGGCGCTATGACGCGTGCCGATATTGAAAACATTATGATTCCCGCAATTGCCCAGGAAACAGGCATGCCCATTGAAGAAATCTCAGGCTACCTTACAAGTATGAGCGATGCAGACTTATTTGAAATGTTCACACAGCTTGCAGTTGAACAGTTTAAAGCACAGTATGCCGCACAGGTAGAAGCTCAGCTTAGTGCCATGAGTACAACTCAGCTAGCTGCTGCTCTCTCAATGACAGTCGATACTTACACTGAAGAACAGTGTGCAAAATATTATGATGAAATCCTTGTATTCTCAACTTCTACTTATGAGAATAACTTACGCACACTCGGTTATGTAGATCTTGATGACCCTGCTACAATTAATCTTTATGCTGCATCTTTCGAGGATAAAGATACTATTGAAGAAGCAATCGCAGACTACAATAAAAACGCTGATGAGTTTTCACAGATTACTTATACAGATTACGTAGGATTAATGATGTCTTCCATAACATCAATAATCAATGCAATAACATACGTGCTTATTTCTTTCGTAGCCGTATCACTTATTGTTTCATCAATAATGATTGGTGTTATTACACTTATCTCCGTACAGGAAAGAACTAAAGAAATCGGTATCCTCCGTGCAATCGGTGCTTCCAAGAAAAATGTTTCCAGCATGTTTAATGCCGAGACGCTTATCATTGGTTTCACATCAGGTTTACTCGGTGTCCTTGTAACCTACCTGCTTTGTATTCCGATTAACTTTATTCTTCATACACTTACCGGAATCAGCAACTTAAGCGCAGTACTTCCCGTTCCTGTTGCAGTTATTCTTGTAATTATCAGCATGACCTTAACACTCATTGCCGGTGTTATTCCTTCAAGAAGCGCCGCAAAGAAAGATCCGGTCGTTGCATTACGTACAGAATAAGTTTAAATAAAAAGCTATTATATCCATTGTTCGCTTGTTCCTCGTTACATGTGTCCGCTTATGCCGGACCAAAGTCCGTCAAAAAACGGACACATGTCTCG
>JAZNXQ010000122.1:0-3190 GCA_045593945.1 Lachnospiraceae bacterium
GCCGGTGAGTATTTGGCTCGTTTTGAGTATCCATGGGAGGCTCTTAAGGGTATAAGTGATTTTATCAAAGTCGGATCGTAGCCATGTCGTTCTGTGAGCCAAGGAGTTGCAACCTAGAGTTGTCTTCCTAAGACCGCTTGGCCTCCGACTTGCCGGTGAGTATTTGGCTCGTTTTGAGTATCCATGGGAGGCTCTTAAGGGTATAAGTGATTTTATCAAAGAACTCGGACCTACTTTGGATTCTGATATATATGAAGAACGTGGAGAGAATATCTGGGTTGCGAAGAGCGCAAAGGTTGCACCTACAGCTTGTCTTAACGGACCGCTTATTATTGATGAGGATGCAGAGATTCGTCACTGCGCATTTATCAGAGGAAGCGCAATAGTAGGTAAGGGTTCTGTTGTAGGTAATTCGACAGAGCTTAAGAATGTTATTATTTTTAACAGTGTACAGGTGCCTCATTATAATTATGTAGGCGATTCCGTACTTGGTTATAAGTCTCATATGGGTGCAGGCTCCATTACTTCTAATGTTAAGTCTGATAAGACACTCGTTGTTGTTAAGGATTTATACGACACTAAGGAAGAGATTGCAACAGGTCTTAAGAAGTTTGGTGCAATGCTTGGAGATTATGTTGAGGTTGGTTGTAACTCGGTACTTAATCCGGGAACCGTTGTTGGTAAGAACAGTAACATTTATCCGCTTTCAAGAGTACGAGGTGTAATTCCGGCCAACTGCATTTTCAAGAGTGCGGAGCAGGTTGTTGTTAAAAAAATATAAAATAAATTCGGATTTATTGACATATTTAAATAAGATGCATATAATGGTTAATTAGTTAATTGTTTACTAGTTAACCATTTTTGTTTTGTGTGGGTGGAATTATGTAAGAAAGGAGATTACATGGAAGATAGAGAAAAGCATGTTCCGGAAAAACAGGAGCTTCGACATATAATTAGAAGTATTTCACATACGGACAGAATGCACCATTGTTGTATTGAAAAAAGGGTACAGGCACTTGGAATACACAGGAGTCAGCATATGATACTTATGTATCTTGCGCGCAACGAGCAGGTTCCTTCGCAAAAAGAACTGGCCAAGGTTTTTAATGTCAGTACGGCAGCGATAGCAAACACTATGAAGAATCTTGAAAAAAGTGGATATATATGTCGTGTGGCTGATGAAACAGATACAAGAAAGAATATTATCAACATAACTAAAAAAGGCAGAAGTATAGTAGAAATATCAAAGAAAGAATTTGATGCAGTTGATAAAGAGATGTTTAAGGGAGTAACAAAGGAGCAACTTAAAGTTTTTTGTGAGGTACTTGATATATGTAAGGGTAATTTGCAAGGACTTGCCGGGGCAGAAACAGAAGAGCAGATTTTAAAATGTGAAAGGATGGAACAAAAGTGAGACGTTGGTTTAAATATATAAAACCGTATTTACCATATTTTATTCTCGGACCTCTTTGTATGATTATAGAGGTTATCGGAGAAGTACTTATGCCCAAATTTTTGTCGTACATTATGGACTACGGTGCAGGTAATAAGGATATTGCTGAGGCACCGGAGATTATAAAGTGGCTTCTTGATGTATTTGGAGGAAAGTCACCGTTTATTATTGCAATAATGGTTGGGATGATTATTACTGCAGTGCTTATGATGCTTGGTGGAGTAGGTGGAGCATATTTCGGTGCGAAGGCATCTGTTAATTTTGCGGCAGATTTGAGAGAGGATTTATTCCGTCAGGTGCAGAAGTTTTCTTTTGCCAATATTGATAAGTTTAATACAGGTTCGCTTGTAACACGTCTTACTAATGACGTTACACAGATGATGAACTTTATTAATATGCTTCTTCGTATGTGTCTTCGTGCACCGGGTATGCTTATCGGTGGTGTAATCATGGCGGTGTCCATGAATGCAAGGCTCACACTGACGCTTGCGGTATCAATTCCGCTGTTGTTAATTACGGTTGCGGTTATTATCTCGGTAGGTTTTCCCAGATTTGCAAAGATGCAGGAGAAAATCGACGGACTCAATGCAACCGTTCAGGAGAGTATTACAAATGCGCGTGTTGTAAAATCTTTTGTAAGAGAAGATTTTGAAACGGAAAAGTTCCATACAGCCAATAAAAATCTTAAGATGGCAGGTCGTGCAGCAGTTGGTGTAATGATTTTTATGTCACCGGTTATGACCTTTATTATGAATGCAACAACAATTGCGGTATTATGGTTTGGCGGAAATATGCTTGTTAATTCAACTATGTCAACAGGTGATCTTACTGCTTTTGTTACGTATGTTACCCAGATTCTTTCATCACTTATGATGATTACATTTATGTTTGTGGGTATGTCAAGAGCACTTGCGTCAGGTAAGCGTATTGCTGAGGTACTTGACGAGAAAATAGATATCACGGATGAAAATCTTTCCGAGGAAGGTGCGCAGAGAACCGTAGAGCGCGGGGAAATTGAGTTTAGAAATGTTTCATTCAGATATTACAAGAACAGTGAAGGCAAGGTTATTGATGATGTCAGTCTTAAAATCGAGGCGGGCAAGACTATCGGTATCATAGGCTCTACAGGTTCGGGTAAAACAACACTTATTTCGCTTATTTCACGCCTTTATGATGTTGACGAGGGAGAAGTACTTGTTGATGGCGTAAATGTTAAGGATTACAGCCTTTACAATCTCAGAGAGGGCGTGGGTGTAGTACTTCAGAAAAATGTTCTTTTCTCAGGAACTATTGAAGATAATCTTCGTTGGGGTAACAACGAAGCGAGTATGGAAGAAATTCGTGCTGCAGCAGAGAGTGCACAGGCAGACGGCTTTGTTATGGCATTTGCAGACGGTTATGCTACAGAGCTTGAGCAGGGAGGTACTAATGTGTCCGGTGGTCAGAAGCAGAGACTTTGTATTGCGAGAGCACTGCTTAAGAAACCTAAGATTATTATTTTTGATGACTCAACAAGTGCGGTAGATACTGCTACAGAGGCGAAAATCAGAACTGCCTTCAGAACTACGCTTAAGGATTCGACAAAACTTATAATTGCACAGCGTATTTCATCAATTATTGATGCAGATCAGATAATTGTACTTGATGAAGGTAAAGTAACGGGAATCGGAACTCATGACGAGCTTATAGAAAATAACGCTGAATATCAGGAGATTTATTATTCCCAGATGGATAAAA
>JAZNXQ010000123.1:0-1744 GCA_045593945.1 Lachnospiraceae bacterium
ATCATCGTGGTCGCCGCGTTCGATAATTCTTCCCTGTTCAAGAACCATAATGGCGTTGGCATTTCTGACTGTTGAAAGTCTGTGCGCAATTACAAATGTTGTGCGGTTTTGCATCAGGCGGTCCATACCGTGCTCGATGTGACGCTCCGTACGTGTATCGACTGAGCTTGTTGCCTCATCAAGAACCAGAATCGGTGCTTTTGATAAGGCGGCACGCGCGATGTTTAAGAGCTGACGCTGTCCCTGTGACAGATTGGCTCCGTCACCCTCAAGAACCGTATTATATCCGTCTTCAAGACGCATGATAAAGCTGTGTGCACTTGCAGTCTTAGCTGCCGCAATAACCTCTTCATCGGTTGCATCAAGTCTTCCGTATCTGATATTTTACATAACGGTTCCCGTAAACAAATGTGTATCCTGAAGTACCATTGCCACGTTCTTACGAAGAAAATCTCTGTCAATACTTCTGATATCTATCCCGTCAACAGTAATTGTACCTTCATCAATCTCGTAGAAACGATTAAGCAAATTAGTAATTGTCGTTTTACCCGCACCCGTCGAACCTACAAAAGCAATCTTCTGTCCCGGTTTTGCATATAGCGAAATATTCTTAAGTACAGTCTTTTCCGGAACATAACCGAAGGATACATTTTCAAGAACAACATGACCTTCAATATGGTCCATAGGAACATCCTCATAAGTATCATCAAAGCCCTCGGGATTTGCATCCATAACCGCGAACACTCTCTCCGCACCTGCAAGTGCCGCAAAAATAGTTGAAGTCTGCTGTGTAAGCATATTAATCGGCATTGAGAACTGCCTTGAATATCCTGCAAAAATTGATAATCCGCCAAAGTCAAAAAGATTATTCAAAACAAGCAAACCGCCTACACCAACCGTAACGGCAAATGTAATCTGACTTGTATTACCCATTATAGGGCCCATAATACCACCGAAAAACTGCGCCTTAAATTGCTTGTCACGCATATCATCATTAAGAAGAGAAAACTCTTCTACGCAAATATCTTCATGGTTAAATACTTTTACTACCTTCTGCCCCGTTACAGTCTCCTCGATATAACCGTTAACCGCACCGAGTGCCGCCTGCTGGCTACCGTAATACTTGCCGCTTTTCTTGGCGATTGCACCGCCACCTTTAAAGAATATCGGAATAAAAGCCACGGTGATAAGTGTAAGCCATATGTTGGTAGTAACCATGAATATAAATGTACCGACAAGCGACACCGTACCAGACACAAGCGATGTAAGCGTGTTGTTAAGCATCATATCGATATTATCAACATCATTTGTAAAACGTGACATTACTTCACCTGTTGACTGGTTATCAAAGAACTTTATCGGAAGACGCTGAAGTTTTTCAAACAGATCGTTACGAATGCGCTCTGTCGCACTCTGCGAAACAACAAGCATAATTCTTGCCTGCACATAGTTTGATACAATACCCACAAGATAAATTCCCGCAAGCATGATAAGAACCTGTGCAAGATACAAAATACGTTCATCAACACTCTTCGTAAAATCGGCCGCATTGTTGATAATGGGGCGAAGCATATATCCGCCTACAAGCGACGTTCCCGTACTGCAAAGCATACACAAAAGGACGAATATAAGATGGAATTTGTATTTTGCAACATATCCCAGCAATCTTTTTATTGTATTTTTCATGTTCTTGGGTTTGCCGCCCATACCTCTTGGTCCACCCGGACCTCTACCTCTTCCGGGA
>JAZNXQ010000124.1:0-2162 GCA_045593945.1 Lachnospiraceae bacterium
GCAAAAGACTTTAACCTGCTCATCGTACCGGGAACCGGTTTCGGATGTCCGGGACACACAAGAATTTCTTATTGCGTACCTACAGAACGCGCAAAACGTTCTCTGGATGCATTCGAAGCATTAGCAAAATATTACCGCTAAAACCAATTCATGTGCTAACAGCACCCAATAAAAAAGAGCCGCCGGTATACCGACGGCTCTTTCATACTCTTCTTTTCCATTCTGCCTGTACTAATCACTTAATACTTTCTCAATTGCCGCAATCATTCTTTCTTCCTCGAAAGGTTTTACAATAAAGTCCTGCGCCCCATACTGGATTGCCTGTGCAAGCTGTACCTGCTGTCCCATTGCTGAACAAATAACAACCTTGGCATCAGGATTAATTGCCTTAATATGCTTAAGCGCTTCCAATCCGCTCATCTCAGGCATCGTAATATCCAGGATAGTAACATCCGGTTTTAATTCAGCGAATTTGGAAATTGCTTCCCTTCCGTCTCCTGCCTCACCACATACGGTGTATCCGTGTGCTTCCAAAGATCTCTTTAATGACTGTCGCATGAAAATCGCGTCATCAACAATTAATATAGTAGCCATTTTCTTCTCCTCGCTTGTCATTTCAAATTTATAACAGATACTTCTGCATTTTTATTCAACTCATATACCCTTTATCATATTATCACATTTTTTTATATATGGGAAGTTAAGAATCTGACAATTGCTGTATTAATTTGTCGATATAAAATGCTATTGTCGATTCTTTCATTATTTTTACTAATCTCAAGGAAAAAAGTTCCTAAAAATTAGATATCTTTATTCTTGCATGATAGTAGTGTTCCATGTATAATATTCATGTATTTTTTCAGAGTAAAGCGTTAAATCATTTTTCTGAGAATCAAATACACTATACTCATAGTAAAGAAGGTAAAAAAATGGAAAGAAGAGTCGGTACAGTTTCAAGAGGAATTCGTTGCCCTATTATCCGTGAAGGTGACAACTTAGTTGACATCGCAGTAACCAGTGTTTTGGAAGCTGCAGCCAGCGAAGGATTCTCATTAAGAGATCGTGATGTTGTTGCTTTAACGGAATCCATCGTTGCAAGAGCCCAGGGTAATTACGCATCTGTCCAGAATATTGCAGATGATGTAAGAGCTAAGCTCGGTGGCGGAACAATTGGTGTTATTTTCCCAATTTTATCCCGTAACCGTTTTGCTATCTGCTTAAAGGGTATCGCAATGGGTGCCAAGAAGGTTGTTTTAATGTTAAGCTATCCAAGTGATGAAGTTGGTAATGCGCTCTTAACATATGACCAGCTTGATGATGCAGGTATCAATCCTTACAGTGACGTTTTGACTTTAGATAAATACCGTGAATTATTCGGTGAAAACAAACACGAATTTACGGGCGTTGATTATGTTCAGTACTATTCTGACATTATCACAGAAGCCGGTGCCGAAGTTGAAATTATTTTTGCAAACCAGGCAAAGACTATTTTGGACTACACTGACTGCATTATTACCTGTGATATTCATACAAGAGCAAGAACCAAACGTATCTTAAAGGCAGCCGGTGCCAAAGCCGTACTCGGTATGGACGATATTTTAACAGCTCCTGTAAACGGTGGCGGATGCAATGAAAAATACGGTTTGTTAGGTTCTAACAAATCTACAGAAGATATGATTAAGTTATTCCCTAGAGACTGTCAGGATCTTGTAGAAGATATTCAGGCAGAACTCTTAAAAGCAACCGGCAAACATGTTGAAGTTATGGTATATGGTGACGGTGCTTTCAAAGATCCTCAGGGTAAAATTTGGGAATTGGCTGACCCGGTTGTTTCTCCTGCTTTCACAAGCGGCCTTAAAGGTACTCCAAACGAGCTTAAATTAAAATATCTTGCCGACAACGACTTTAAAGATTTAAGCGGTGCTGAATTAAAAGAAGCAATCGAAAAGAGCATCAAAGCCAAAGGGGACAACCTTGTTGGTAACATGGCTTCCCAGGGTACAACCCCAAGACAGCTTACAGACCTTATCGGTTCTTTATGTGACTTAACCAGCGGTTCCGGTGATAAAGGAACACCTATCATTTTGATTCAGGGTTATTTTGATAACCTGGCTGACGCATAAGCCGTGCAAAGATAAAAATAAAGATAGCGTCAAGCGAGC